>MVDB01000025.1 GCA_002050025.1 Desulfobacteraceae bacterium 4484_190.2 | reverse complement strand
GGGGGATTTTCTTAATACAACCCGAATTTATTGAGAACTTACTCTTTTTCCTATTGTGCACCTTAACCAGTGTAGGCTGTGTTTGAATTAATTGATGGACATATTTCTTTTAGCATTTGTCATTTGACATTCATTTGAAATTTGGGCTTTGATCTTTATCATTCACATTTATTTACATATTTGGACCTTTTTAGGGGTGGTAGTTGACTATAATTTTTGTTTGAAAAGCCGTTTCATTGACACGAAGCGTAAATCTAAGGTATCCTGCGTAGCCTGTCAAGGCAATAAGATCCATGTATAGGAGGCTGCCTGATTGGTTTTAGGGCATCCTGAATTCACTGGAGAAGAGGTTTCCTTAGAATGTGTTCCCATACCGTAGCTGGCCAGCGCCTGATGGAGATATTTGAGCTTTTGTCGAACCACTTCGGTCCTCAAAACTGGTGGCCGGCTGAGACAGAGCTGGAAATGATAGTTGGGGCTGTTCTTACCCAAAATACAAACTGGAAAAATGTGGAAAAGGCCATTGAAAACTTAAAAGGTAAGGGTCTGCTTTCACTAAAAGGCCTCCGTTCCCTTGCTGTTACAGAGCTTGCTCAAGAAATCCGGCCGGCCGGCTATTTTAATATCAAAGCTAAACGATTAATGAACTTGATCGATTTTATCGTTGCGTACTACCAGGCAGATCTTTCTTTGTTCCTGGAAGATGAGACTCAAAACCTCAGGCAAGGCCTCCTTTCTGTCAAAGGGGTTGGCCCGGAGACCGCTGACAGCATCCTGCTTTACGCGGCACATCGCCCAGTATTCGTCATTGATACCTATACTCACCGCATTCTAAGCCGCCATGGCATGACTGACGATCAGACGACCTATGACGAACTGCAGAAATTGTTTATGGACCATCTGAGCGAAGACACGTCTCTTTTCAATGAATTCCACGCCTTGATTGTGCAAACAGGAAAAACTTATTGCCGCAGAAAACCGCTCTGTACCCGCTGCCCCCTTGAGGGATGGGGACCGTTTGACTGAGTAACTCTAATTAGACTAAAGGTTCAAGGCGCAAGGAATTAAATTGAAATAAAATTACTGTTTTGATACATCAACCTTTATGGGCTTGTAAAAAGTCCTAATTTGTATTTGTAACGTCTATAACTATTTGATATCACAATATATATAAGGTATTTCAAGCATGAATGTGTATATAAAAGCCCTAAGGGCGCCTTTTCTGGCTGGCTCTTTGATTCCGGTCATTATAGGTGCTGCCTATGGTTTCACTGATAAGCATTTTTCTCTCCTGCTTTTTTTAATCACTGCCCTTGGAGTGGCGGCACTGCATCTGGCCGCTAACCTGCTTAATGATTATTACGATGCCAAAGGCAGTGATCCGATCAATGTGCGTTTGACGCCTTTTAGTGGCGGAAGCCGTGTCATTCAAAATAGACAGGTTGCACCCTGGTGCGTGCTGTCAATCGCTGTATTTTTTTATGTGCTCAGTCTATCTGCTGCTATCTGGCTGGTTTTCCTGGGGAGACCCCTTGTGCTTGCAATCGGTCTTTTAGGGGTCGCTGCAGGATGGTCCTATTCAGCCCGTCCCCTTCAGCTCATGTCGAGAGGGTGGGGCGAAATTTGCATATTTTTCGCATTCGGCCCGTTTATCACCCTGGGAGCGTACTATGTAATGTCTGGCTCTCTCAACTGGGCCGCCTTTGCTCTTGGATTTCCCCAGGGTTTCTTGATTACGGCCGTAATATGGATTAATCAATTCCCCGATTACGAGGCAGATCGTGATGCCGGGAAGAAAAACCTGGTAGTCAGATTGGGACCGAAGCTCTCCAGGTATCCTTATTGCGTCATTATGCTGGCGGCATTTATTATAGTTATTTTTCTTATCGGTGTTGTAGGATTGACCTACCTGACCATGCTGTCTTTTATTGCATTTCCACTTGCATTCAAGGCGATAAAAATTCTATGGAATGAATATCTCTCATATGAGGGGCTGATACCGGCACAGGCCCTTACCATCCAGACTCTGATAGCCCATGGGGTTCTGCTTTCCCTTGGTCTGGTCTTGAGCCGGTTGGTATAATGTGTCGTTTTGTAATTTATTAAAAAATTCTGGAAGATATTGGGGCCATGAGGGTCTCTTATTTAAAGGGCGTAAGGCATAAGGCTCAGGGCATAAGGTGAGAGGTATTTTACTCGCCTTGAGCCTTTGCCTTAAGCCTTTAGCCTGTTTTAAACCCATAATTCTTTCCGCTGTTTCAGAGGAAACAGAGTGAAGCGGAGCTAAATTCGTTCTCGGGAGGTCATAAAATGATCAGTAGATACACGCGACCTGAGATGGGTCGTATCTGGGAATCTGAAAATTTATATGCAAAGTGGCTTGAAGTTGAAATTGCAGCTTGCGAGGCCATGGCACAAGAGGGCCTTATACCTGGGGAGGCCCTTGAAAACATAAAGGAAAAGGCCGCCTTTTCTGTAGGGCGCATTCTGGAGATTGAAGAGGAAACCAAACACGATGTCATTGCATTTTTGACGAACGTGGCAGAACACGTGGGACCTGATTCACGATATATCCATTTGGGTCTCACCTCTTCCGACATCCTGGACACGAGCTTTGCACTTCTTTTGAAACAGGCCATGGACATAATCGTTCAGGATCTCCACGAGCTTATGGATGTCATTCGGACCAGGGCAATGGAGCATAAGTATACGGTCATGATCGGTCGCTCTCACGGAATTCATGCAGAGCCAATAACTTTTGGCCTGAAACTGTCCGTATGGTATTCTGAAATGAAACGGAACTTGAAAAGACTGGTTGAGGCGCATGATGCCATCAGCTACGGGAAACTTTCCGGGGCCGTTGGTACATTTGCCAATACTTCCCCGAAGATCGAAGCTCTTGTATGTAAAAAACTTGGGCTAAGGCCTGAAGAAATATCCACCCAGATTATCCAGCGCGATCGACATGCTCAGTATTTTTCAAGTCTTGCAATTCTTGCAGGGACCCTGGAAAAGATAGCTGTCGAGATACGACATCTTCAGAGGACAGAAGTCCTTGAGGTAGAGGAACCCTTTGCAAAGGGACAAAAGGGCTCTTCCGCCATGCCCCACAAGAAAAATCCCATTGGGTGTGAAAACATTTCAGGCCTTGCTCATCTTGTGCGATCCAATTCCCTGGCCGCCATGGAGAACATGCCCTTGTGGCATGAGAGGGATATCAGCCATTCCTCTGTGGAAAGGGTAATCGCGCCGGACAGCACCATTCTCATTGACTACATGCTTCATCGTTTGACCGGAATTCTAAGAGGTCTGGTGGTCCATGCCGACCGGATGGCTGAGAACCTAAAAACAACGAAAGGGCTTATATTTTCTCAGCAATTACTCCTGAGGCTGGCCGTAAAGGGCCTTGAAAGACAGACTGCCTATGCTATGGTACAAAGGAATGCCATGAAGGTTTGGGAGACCGGGCAGGAATTCAAAAAGCTTATCATGAAAGATCAAGAGATTGGCGAATATTTGAGTAAGACAGAGATCGATGAAGTATTTGACCTGGACTATCACATGAAACATGTGGACGATATCTATGAGAGGGTATTTTAGTGCTAATTAGAATTGTTGTGGGGAAAAATATATTTGCATTTAAGGCTATTGCTGCTATTCTGATTATTTTAGGATTGATTATTGATGATTCCCTACATTATTAACAAATCTCGAATTTCTTTTGTGAACTGCGGTTTTATTTTCATTTTCAGCACAGTAGTATTTTTTTTTCTTGGCTGCGGTCTTGTTGATCAGGAAGAAAACAGTGCAGTCATCGTTGTTGGATCCAGGCAAATCACCGCTGATGAGCTAAAGAAGGACATGGAATGCCTGAGTGTCGGAATGAATGTGCTGGGGAAGAACCAGGGCCAGTATCGAGACCAGCTTGCTGAACAGTTGATATGCCATTATCTGATCATGGAATATGGCAGGGAAAACGGCATTGCTATCCCGGAAAGGGAACTTCAAAGTGCCTTGACTGATATCAGGCGGGAATATGGGGAAGATGCCTTTAGGGAAGCGTTGCTTCGGGAATATGTGGATTTTGATCAGTGGAAAGATCAATTTGGAGAGCAACTCCTTGTAAACAGAATTTTAGAGAAGGTTTCAGAAAATGTTGTCCCGCCCACCTGCGGGGAGATTGAGCGGTATTTTGAAAATAATCCTGATGAATTCAGGTGTCCCAGAATGGTAAGATTCAGACAAATTGTTACCAGGACCAAAGGAGAGGCCGAAAACCTCCTCAAACGAATACAAAACGGGGAAGACATGAGCGAACTGGCCCGTGAATATTCAATAGCGCCTGAGGCTGAAAATGCCGGTGAGGTCGTCTGGATTGCCCGTGACCATCTGGAAGAGTCAATGGGAAAAGTGCTTTTTTCAATGCCACAGGGTAAACTGAGCCCGGTTGTGGAGACGCCTTATGGATACCATATTTTTAGAGTGCTTTCCATTCGACCCGATACTGTGAAAGAACTCCCGGATGTCATTCAGCAAATAGAAACAAGGCTTCTTCACCAAAAACGTGAAATATTCCTTAAGAAATGGATAGAAAGACTGGGGACTCATTTTGAAGTCAGGATTAATCAGGAATTGTTGAATAAATTGGAATTGAATTGAATGAAAGGATTTAAGATTCTCTCAATAGCCATTTGGACGGCGGCTCTGTCCCTGATATTTCATCCTGTAGTATTAGCTGAAATATGCAACAGGGTGGTGGCACAGGTGAATAACGATGTGATCACGCTCTACGAACTGGATAACAAGATCAAAGAGCTTACCGGTTATGATTCAGGTGAGCTTAAAATGAAAGATGAAAAAAAATATATAGAAACCCGGCGCAAGGTTTTAGATCTTCTGGTCGATGAAAAAATTGCCTTCGAGAAAATCCGGGAAATGGGAATCGAAGTTACACCAGGGGAGATTGATGAAGCTATTGAAAGGATAAAGGAAAGTAACCAGTTTACCCAGGAAGACCTGATTGCCAGACTAAAAAAGCAAGAAGTGAGTTTTGAGTCGTACCGGGAAGAAATCAAAAGGCAACTGGAACGGAATAGACTTATCAATTACGAAGTAAAGTCTAAGATAGTCATAAGAGAGGAAGAGATCAAAGACTATTACAGCAATAACAAGGATAAATTCAGCATCATAGCAAAAGTGCATCTTGCAACCATCTTTCTGAAGCAGGAAGACCCGTCAAATCAAGAAGAAACTGTTGCTCTTTTACGGAAGGCCGAAGATATCGTCTTCAGACTGAAAAAGGGTGAGGATTTCGGTAAAATGGCCAGGGAGTTCTCTCAAGGCCCCGGCGCCGAAGAGGGCGGGGATCTGGGGCTTTTCAAAACGGCCCAGCTTGATCCGGATCTTCTGAAAGTGCTAAAAGGCATGTCAACGGGAGACATTACCAGACCGATCATAAGACAGGCCGGAATACAGATTGTTAAGCTTCTTGAAAAGCAGGACAGCGGAGTGAAGCCTTTTGAAGAGGTAAGAGATGCCATTTTTCAAATTCTTTATAAGGAGGAAATAGACAAAAGATATTCCTCCTGGATCAAAGGGTTAAGAGAAAAGGCATATACAAAAATCATTTTTTAAAACTGAGCAAATATGAACCAACTTGAATATCAGCATCCTACCGATCAAAAGGCCTTTCCCTTCGAGTCAGACACTCTTTCGGAGCATAGCCCGGGACGGAGATTAGATGTGGAGGACGGAGAAACAGGGTCAATTATGGAAACCGGTGTAGGAGCCCTTTTGAAGGATGAAAGGCAAAGAAAGGGGCTCGATTTTGTCCAGGTCTCTGAAATGACCAGGATCCAGCCCCACATCCTTCAGGCCCTGGAAAGCGAAGACTGGCCCAGTCTCCCTTCTCCGATTTTTGTAAAGGGATTTGTCCGTTCTTACGCCCATGCTATGGGATTGGATGTGGGGGAGGTTGTGGCGCTTTATCAGAAGACTGCCCCCATTGAATCTACAACTCCCAAGCCTCTTGGAGAGCCTAGGGGGAGCAGGAAAACTCTCTCGGTTGTGCTGATCCTTCTATTGGTTGCAATGGCATTAGCCTATTTTTTGTGGAAGGGGCATCTACCTGGAAAGGGCGTTTCGGAGCGCTCTCAGGCAATTCATTCGGTTGGCAGCCCCATAGCGAATTCAGAGACTGTTCAGGAAACCTTCAGCGAAACCCAAGAACTGCCTTTGAAGAAGCATAAAGAACCCGTATTGAGACAGGCCTCTGAATCGGCGGAACAGGTACCCCGGACGGAGAAGGCTTCAATCCGGGAGGCTTCCACACCGGGGCCGTCTCCTGAACTTGTTGACGTTAAGGCTCCTAAGAAACCCTTAGAGAAAAAAACGGCAGCATCATTCTCAGCAGGACCGTTGTTAGCCTATGAGCCTGAAATCAGTCCCGAACCTGAAACCCGGAAATTGATTCTTAAGGCAAGAGTTAGAGAAAAAACCTGGGTCAGAATCTTTGTGGATGATCAGGATCCCAAAGAATATATCTTCACTCCAGGGGCTCTTCCTGAATGGAAGGCCAAAGAGGGCCTGGAATTGCTTATCGGCAACGCGGGCGGTATTAGTTTTGAGTTTAATGGCGTACAGCTTGAAAATATTGGAAATCCCGGACAGGTGGTTCGTTTGAGCCTGCCTGAAGGGTACAAAAGAAAAAAATTGCTGGATTAAAATGAAAAATGTTTTCGATATCTTTGAAGATAGAGGTTTTATTGAACAGGTAACTGACAGGAAACTCGTGCGTGAGCTCCTTGAAAGCCCTACGACCTGCTACATCGGGTTTGATCCAACCGCAAAAAGCTTACATGTGGGGAGCCTTCTCCCCATCATGTCGCTCGTCCACATGCAGAGAGCAGGACACAGGCCGATCGGGCTTGTGGGAGGCGGGACCGGGCTTGTGGGAGATCCCAGCGGCAAAACGGAAATGCGCAATATTTTGAAACTGGAAGAAATCAATAAAAACGCTGAGGCACTAAAGAAGCAGTTGTCTCGTTTCATTGATTTCAGCGATGGAAAGGCCATGATGGCCAATAACGCTGACTGGCTCACGGATCTCCGCTATATAGAATTTCTTCGAGATATTGGACGGCATTTTAGTGTGAACAGAATGCTTGCAGCGGAAAGTTACAGGGCAAGGCTGGAAACCGGGCTGAGCTTTATAGAGTTTAACTATATGCTGCTTCAGGCATATGACTTCTGGTACCTGTTCAAACATTACGATTGCCGTCTTCAGATGGGCGGAAATGACCAGTGGGGCAACATCCTGGCCGGTGCAGATCTCACAAGACGCCTTGAAGGAGAAGCTATCCACGGCTTGACTTTTCCTCTCTTGACCACATCTTCAGGGATTAAAATGGGTAAAACCCACAAAGGAGCAGTCTGGCTTGACGCTTCATTGACCTCACCTTATGACTATTACCAATATTGGATTAACCAGGACGACGGTGATGTGGAACGTTTTTTGGGCCTTTTCACATTTCTTCCCATGGAGGAAGTCCGTAAACTTGGATGCTTAAAAGGGGCTGACATACGAACAGCAAAAGAAGTGCTGGCTTACGAGGCCACAAAACTGTGCCATGGCCAGGAAGAGGCAGACCATGCACGTGAAGCTTCTCTACAACTATTTGGCCCTGACAGAGCAAAGTCTCCCGAGGCTGCCCCTACATACAGCGTCGGTCAAGAAGAACTTGATCAGGGTATCCCGGCTTATATACTTTTTGAAAAAGCAGGCCTTTGTAAGACTCGTGGTGAGGCCCGCCGGCTCATTTCTCAGGGCGGTGGATACATAAACGGCAAAAGGGTTAAAACGTTTGATCAGGCAATCGACATAAATGATTTGCAGCAGGACTGCTTGCTACTGAGGGCAGGTAAAAAGAGATATGTAAGGATTACACTGGAATAACCCCTGTTCCCGTAACATCTCAATAAGTTGGGGCGTTCACAACCGGGTTGATGCTTTGAGCGAATGACAATAGCTGTATTCCCTTTCGGAATTTAGGCGTAAGCCTTTTATAAAATCCTTACGGATAAACTCCACCCGAATTTATTGAGAACTTACCTGTTCCTTGCTGAGCAGGACGAGGCTTTCAGGGGCTGCCCTGATAGCGCATGTGATGATTATGAAAGATAAAGGCAAACCAGTCAAAGAAGGGGATAAAAAAGCGGGAGAAAGGCATTCTGTTGACCCCAGTGAATCTCGCCTTGCCCCAGTGGCCCAGCCAGATAGGAACTTAGTACCTTATGATCCGCTTCAGATGTACCTTCTTGAGATAAAGAGGTATAATCTGCTGACCAGGGAGGAGGAGATAGAACTGGGCAAGAGGGTCAGAGAGAAAAATGACAAGAAGGCCGCCTACAGACTGGCTACGTCCAATCTGAGATTGGTAGTGAAAATTGCCATGGATTTCCACCGGTATTGGACAAAAAATCTGTTAGACTTGATCCAGGAAGGAAACCTGGGCCTTTTGCAGGCTGTCAAGAAATTTGATCCTTATCGGGGCATAAAGTTTTCATACTATGCATCATTTTGGATTAAGGCGTATATGTTGAAATTCGTAATGGATAACTGGAAACTGGTCAAAATTGGAACAACTCAGAGCCAACGCAAGCTGTTCTTCAATTTAGCTAAGGAGCGGGACAAGCTGATAGCTGAAGGATTCAGTCCTGAGCCCAGGCTTTTGGCTGAGCGGCTTGCTGTCAAAGAAGAGGAAGTTGTTGAGATGAGCCAGCGTCTTGGAGGGTGGGAGATTTCCCTTAGCGCTCCTGTTGGCGATGATTCGAGAGAAGCCTATGGTGCTCTTCTTCCAGACCCGGGTATGAGCACAGATGACCGGCTTTCTGAAAATCAAAGGGGGCAGATCTTAACACAGAAGCTCAGGGAGTTTCGCGAGACACTTTCTGGAAATAAAGCTGATATTTTTGATAACCGGATTATGGCAGAAAAGCCCTTGACCCTCCAGGAACTTGGAGACAAATATCATATATCACGGGAGAGAGTTCGCCAAATCCAGGAAAAAATTACTAAAAATATCAGAAAGTGGCTCAAGGAACAGATTCCGGATTTTGAAGAAGAGTATTCTGACTTTATAAAATGAGAATTGCTGTAGTTTTTACAGTCTCCTCGACCTGGTGTCAGGGGGATGAGGGCAAAAATGCAATCATCAAACACACATAAAATGAAAGAAGAACCCGCAACCCGCAACCCGCAACCCGTAATCCGCAATAAGTTAACTTTATGCGGATACCGGAGGCTCACAGGCGTTCTATCACTTTTTCTTATAATGGCATTCGTTTCAGGATGTTTTGGGCTCGCACCCCGGGTCACACCTTTGGAGTCCGTGTCGCCTGAAGCTGGGAAAAGAGCATCCCCCAGTGAAATGGACAATGTCCTGGAGGCCTACAAAAATTTTGCATTGGCCTCCATTGCCGTGACCCACGGCAAACCCCAGGATGCGCGGACATATCTTTCCAGGGCCATCGAAAAAGACCCGGATTCCGCTTATCTCTGCACAAAAATGACTTTGCTGCTTAAAAGCATGAAAGACTACCCGGGTGCTTTGAGATATGCGCTCAGATGTGAAGACCTGGAGCCTGAAAATGTGAGAAGCAGGATACTTCTTGCCGATCTTTATGCCCTCATGGGTGACGATGACATTGCAATAGAACAGTACCGCAAGGCCGTGGACCTTGATCCGGAAAACGACCGTATAAGACTTCTTCTAACTACCATTCTAATCAAAAAGGAACAATCCGACGAGGCGCTCAACCAGTTGGAAATAATATTAGAACGAAATCCCGAACTTGTCATCGCTCATTATTACCGGGGAAGAATTAACTTAGAGAAAGGCCATTATGCGGAGGCTGAACAGGCATTCCTGGAGTCACTGAGACTCAATGAGACCCTGGAACCCGCCATGTTTGATCTGGGGACGCTCTATCAGATGACTGACAGAAATGTGGATGCGGTTGATATCTATGAGAAATTGTTGGAGCTTTATCCTGACAATATGGGGGCCAGGAAAAGGCTGGTGGATCTGTACTTTAAGCTCGGTCAAACAGAGAAGGCTGAACAGCAAACAGAAGAAATTAAAGAACATTCAAAGCCTGGTGAACCGGGAAGGCAGGCCCTTGGCCTAATCTATCTTAGACAGGGAAAGCTCGATGAATCCATAGAGGAATTAAACCTGATCGTTTCCGCCTGGCCGGGTGATTACAAATCCAGGTACTACCTCGGTACAGCCTATGAAGAAAAAGGGGATATTGATAAAGCCCTGGAGCACTTCGGCCGGATCAAGCCAGAGTCAAAGTATTTCATTAGTGCTCAAATGCATATGGGATATTTCCTCAGTGATCAGAAAAAATATGACGAAGCCATCATGGTCATGGAAAAAGCCATTACGCTGAAAAAAGAAAAAATTGAACTCTATTTGATGCTGGCGTCAGTTTATGAAACAAAGGAGGAATACGAGAAAGCCATCGAGGTTGTTAAAAACGGGCTAAGACAGGATGAGAAAAACCTTGATCTTATATTCCGTCTCGGCGTACTTCTTGATAAGTCCGGCGATAAGGCGTCATGTCTAAAGCAGATGAAGCGGATCGTGGAAATAGATCCCGAACACGCGGACTCATTAAACTACATCGGCTATACATACGCGGATAAGGGGATAAAGCTGGATGAGGCCATGGAGCTGATCCAGAAGGCCTTAAAGTTAAAGCCTGAAAGCGGTTACATAATAGATAGCCTGGGATGGATCTATTTCAAGAAGGGTTTGTTCGATGAAGCGCTCCGTTACTTAGACAAGGCTGCAAAGCTGACTCCTGAAGACCCAACTATTAATGAACATCTTGGCGACGTCTACTTTAAAAAGAAAGATTTCAAGGAGGCCCTCATATATTACAAAAAGGCCCTTTCGCTGAAACATCCCGAAGAAAAGAGGATAAAACAAAAAATAATTGAGGTTGAACTGATTCTTAAAGGAAAAATTTGAATCTGAACAAACAAATTCCCCTGGGTGTATTCTTTTTTTTGCTTTTTGCTCCTTTTTTTTTCCAATGCTGCGCCCCTGTCTCCGTTCAACAACCATCTCGCCCTTTTGACCACAAGAAAATCACCGATCTTATTTCCATGAGCCGGGAACAGGAAAGGCGAGTCCATGCACTCTTCTCTTCAGGTCGCTTAACAATCAAAAGGCGCGGTTCGGAAGCCGAACTGAATAGTTTAATCGCTGGTGTTAGGGATTCAGGCAAAATCAAAATTGAAATCACACACCCCTGGGGTCGCCCACTGCTTCATATACTCATCAATGAAAAGAGATTCCAGATCCTTTCCTTCAGCGAGAAGAGATATTATGCCGGGTCCCTTGGGTCTTTTGATCCATCGGGGTTTTTCCCGGGCATGTTAGATTCCGATCAGATATGGACCTTTGTAAGGGGATATCCGGTTATACGGAAAAATAATCGTGCTGTTTCCCTGAAAGAAAATCAGGCCACACTTTTAAACACAAATGGGGAATTTGTGCAGGTCATTGATTTCCATCCGCAAAGCAGTCCCTCATGTTCGGTGTTTTTTCCCGGGCAGGACATAAAAATTACGTTTTCAGACTTTCAAAATGAGGATGGCATCTATTATGCGCGGAAAGTAGAGTTAAATGATCCTCGAACTGGCAGTCAACTGACATTTGACCTGAAACAGGTGGTTTTCAATAAGGCTATACCTAAAGAAATCTTCCAACTTGAAAAACCGGCGGGCTTTGAAACCATGGTACCCCAGGGCACGGAGGAGAGATAACTGACTCCTGCAGGGTATCAATACAACCCTTTTAGACGCGGTTTTAGAAGGATACCTTACGGGACAAAGTCAAAACTGGTAGGTTCTCAAAAGTCCGGGAAAATAAAAGGCTCACGCTTAAATTCCTTATTCGGAGTTTACCCCTGGCCCAGACCTGACTTTCAGTGGGTAGTTTTATGATCTGTGCCTTCAAAGCATTGCAACGTAAATGCCCTGTGCCGT
>MVDB01000194.1 GCA_002050025.1 Desulfobacteraceae bacterium 4484_190.2 | reverse complement strand
GGATCCAATGTGATAATATCGAATTTATCAGGAAAAATGTGCCGCAATGGAATTTTATTACATTGAACGGATATAATTTACGAGAATTTGGGACTTCCGGTGTTACTGAAATGGCTGTGGCTGTGGCAAATGGTATTGAAACTATAGAAGAGATGATAAGCAGGGGGCACGATGTGGACACCATAGCGGGCAGACTGGCCTTTTTCTGGTCTCCTGCCAGTGATTTTTTCGAGGAAATTGCGAGATTAAGAGCGGTCAGAAGGCTGTGGTACAAGATAATGAAACACAGGTTCAATGCTAAGAATCCACGTTCCATGTGGATGAGGTGCCATGTCCAGACTTCAGGGGTCTCTTTAGTTCAGCAGGAACCTCTTAATAATATTATAAGGTCTGCCTATCATGCATTGGCAGCCGTGTTCGGAGGTGTCCAATCCTTGCATGTGGACTCATATGATGAGGCCTATTCTGTCCCAACTGAAGAAGCTGCCCTCCTATCCCTGAGAACCCAGCAAATTATTCAAGAGGAAACAGGTGTCACTGATGTGGTGGATCCTTTAGGTGGGTCCTTCTTTGTAGAAGCTTTAACCGATGATATTGAAAAAAGGATTCTTGATGAGGTGGATGAAATCGAGAAGGGAGGCGGTTATGTAGCAGCCATTGAGAGCGGTAAGTTACACAATAAAATTGCTACTTATTTTTCCAATCAACAGAGAGATATTGAAAACGGAGACATTAAGATTGTTGCCTATAATGTCTATAAGTCTGACGCTGAAGCGCCGGATATAAATGTCTTTCGGTACCCTGAAGGAGTTGAAAAAAGGCAAAGGGAAAAATTGGAAAGATTAAGAATGAACAGGAATAATGAAAAAGTGAATAAGGCCCTTGCCGGGCTTAAGGAGGCTTGTGCAAAGAGAAGAAACATTCTTCCTTATAGTGTAGCGTGTGCCAGAGCCCGCTGTACTGAAGGAGAATTGTTCAAGGTATTCAAAGAGGCATATGGCTTATGGAAGCCGCCTGCACTCTGGTAAGTTGTACAATTTCCGAAACATTTATTCAGACGAGGAAGTATGTAAGGAGGTACAAGGAAAAGATGCCGGGAAAAATCAAGGTGCTTTTATCAAAGCTTGGGCTAGATGTCCACAATAGAGGGATAATAACTGTAGCTAAAGGACTAAGTGACGCCGGGATGGAGGTAGTCTACATCGGTAATGCACTTCCTAAAGAGATCATCAGCTCTGCGATTCAAGAAGGGGTGGATGTGGTGGGGGTAAGTTCATTAGGAGGTGCACACCTAACTCTTGGGATTCCGCTTATTGCGGAAGCAAAGGAGAAGGGCTTTAAGGACAATGTTGCATTTTTGATGGGAGGTGTATTTCCGCCTGCGGATACTTTAAGGCTAAAAGATATAGGATTTGATGGAATATTTACACCAGGAACAACTAATAACGAGATCGTATCCTCAATTCACGAATTGGTATCCAGTAAAGCGGGAAGGAGTGATAGTTGACCTTTTGTAATGCCCTATCCTGAAACTCAATGTGGGCGCTACTTGTTTTCATTAAGAAATCAAATAAATAAAAAAATATGGAGGTATTGTTATGTCAATAGAATGGCCGCCAAAATATGATCGTTCGTATTTTCCCTCGCCTGATTCGGTATATTGGAATAAAGAACTGGAGACAATGGATCCTGACGAAAGAGACCAGAAGGTCATCCTGCCTAAACTTCAGGCGCAGCTTAAATACGCCTATGAAAACTCTCCTTTTTATAAGAAGAAATGGGACAAAGCCGGAATAGGACCCGATGATATTCGATCCATGGAGGATTTTGAGCATATCCCTTTTGTTAAAAAAGATGAAATTCGCCAGGACCAGATGGAAAACCCTCCATTTGGCAGTAACCTGTGTGTATCCATGACAGAGCTTGCAAGGGTCCAGGGGACATCCGGCACTACAGGAAAACCAACAGCCTTTGGTGTCAGCAAAGGGGATATGGAGCGTATTGCAGAGGCCCATGCAAGATTCATGTGGGGTTTTGGGGTGCGTCAGGATGATATTGTTTTCATAGGATCTTTTTTCAGCCTGTACTGGGGAAGCTGGGGGGCTTTGGCTGGATCTGAACGTCTTGGAGCAACTGCATTTCCTTTTGGTGCCGGCGTTGCAGGTCAATCAGACAGGGCCATCGAATGGATGAAAGAGATAAAACCGACTGTTTTTTACGGCACCCCTTCTTACAGCCTGTATTTGGCTGAAAAGGCCAAATCCAAGGGTCTGGACCCATCCAAAGACTTTAATTTTAAAATTCTTTTTTTCTCGGGTGAGCCTGGCGCAGGTGTCCCATCAACAAAGAAGCGGATTGAAGAGACCTATGGAGGAATCTGTATTGATTCTGGCTCCACGGCGGAAATGTCACCGTGGATGTCTGACAGTGAGTGTGAGTACAGGCAAGGGATGCATATGTGGCAGGATGTTGTTTATGGCGAATTGGTTGATCCAAAAACAAAGAAAAGGGTGCCATATGGAGCTGAAGGGGCGACCGTATACACACACTTGGAGCGTACGTCCCAACCCATGATCCGTTTTTGGTCGGGCGATATTTCTATTTGGGTGAATGATCCATGCCCCTGTGGCCGGACTTATCCCCGGTTGCCAAAAGGGATTTACGGCCGGGCAGATGATATGTTTGTGGTCCGGGGGGAAAATGTTTATCCCAGCGCAATAGAAGATGTGATAAGAGGTATTAAGGGATTTGGTGATGAATATCGCATCATTATCAGCAGGGAAAAGACCATGGATGAGATGATTGTCCAGGCAGAATTTGTTCCTGAAGTTGATCCGGCCCATATCCCCGGGTTGAAGGCAGAACTTGAGGCACAATTAAGAGCAAACGGGCTCAGGACAGTTGTTCAGATGGTGGGACCCGGCACGCTGGAACGGACTGAATTTAAGGCAAAAAGAATAATTGATAAACGGGATTTGTATGATGAGATGAGGAGCTAACAGGATGTTGGATATATCGGGATCAGTTGCGGTGATTACCGGAGGGGCCAGCGGTATTGGTGAGAGCCTTGCAAAGTACTGGGTAAGCCACGGCGGAAAGATCGTCTTGGCTGATATTGAAAAAGAAGGCCTTTCGCGAGTAGCAAAAGAGATCAGAGAATTAGGCGGTGAAGTGGTTACCACTATTTGTGACGTAACCAGGGAAGAAGACAATCATGCCCTGGCAGTTTTGGCTATAGAGCAGTTTGGTTCAATCAACCTTGTTTTGCCCTGTGCTGGGATTATTAAAGATGGGCTGATGCTATCTGTTGACAGAGAAACCGGAAATGTTGTAAAAAAAATGCCACTTGATCAATTTCAATCGGTGCTGGACATTAACCTTACCGGAGTTTTTCTGACGGTGAGGGAATGTACTGAGCAAATGATCTATTCGGACTCAAAAGGGCTTATATGTCTGATATCATCTGTTGGTTCATTGGGGACGGCCGGGCAGATTAACTATTCCTCAACCAAGGCGGCCATGTCGGTAATGCCAAAGGTGATTACTGCGGAATTTTTCAGAAAAAATTTGGCACATAAAATCCGATGTGTTGCGATAGCACCAGGCTATGTTGCAACTCCTATGATCAAGGGGATGAATAAAAATGCCCTTGATAAGATATTGGAAAATGTCCCGATCAAGCGTTTGGTTGAGACTGATGAGATCGCTTCGCTGGTGGGTGAAATTTACCGGAACGAGGCCCTGGCTGGTGAGGTATTTTACGTTCATGGTGGATTAAGGTTAGGTTCGAAAGGTTAAGGGCCTGCGAGCCAAACACCTTGACTTTTCTTCTAAAACTCAGATTGAGGAAAAATCTTGCCCTGGAAAGTACTGGATTACAACGCTTGTAATATGTAGAATGACAAAATTATGGTGATCCAATAAAAGTTTTCATAAGCGCTCAACGCATGTTCCTGCAAAGCTATTCTAAAAGGATTAAGGGAGGAGGAAAAGGTGGATATCAATGAGCCGGATGTAAAGCCAGAAGAAATACTGGTTTTAGAGGATGAAAATTACAATGCTAACAATGTCTGCATTGTAACCGGTGCTGGTACAGGGATTGGGAGGGCCACGGTTATTGCCGCAGCCGCAAATAATTTGATGGTAGTGGGTCTTGACATCAATGAAGGTGAGGGAAAAAAGACGCAAAAAATGGCCCGTGAGATGGGCGTCAGATGACCTTTGATCTGACCAAAGATGAGGATATTGAACATGCTGTGGCAGAGTCTGTCAAGCTGGGAACAGTCAAATACCTGGTTAACATAGCGGGTATCCAGCACATTGATCCTGTAGAAAATTTTCCCATGGAGAAATATGACCTGATGCAAAGACTAATGCTTCGGGCCCCATTTTACCTTTCCAAACTAACTATCCCGCATATGAAGAAAAGCAGTGATGGGACAGGCGTTATAGGCAATATGGCCTCGGTCCATGCACATATCTGCACAGTCAATAAACCGGTTTACAACATCACCAAGTTTGGGTTGAAGGCTTTGAGCCAGTCAATTTCTGCCGAAGGAGATGGAAAGGTCCGTTCTTTCACTGTAAGCACCGGATTTGTGAGAACACCACTGGCCTTGAATCAGATTCCCGCACAGGCAGAACAGCGCGGAATAAGGCCCGAAGAGGTCGTGCAAGATGTAATGATGGGACATTCGCGTATTAAGGAAATGATGTGTCCCATTGAGGTGGCAAACCTATTTATTTTTGGATTTTCCCGCTTTGCAAAGTATCTCGTCGGTGGAGATCTACTTTTTGATGGAGGTATGGCTAAGTTTCTTCCCCCTCAGGTAGGCGAACCACCAGAACAGGTTTTTTGCATCGCCTTAATACCCGCCTTGAAGTACTCCCCATCATGGCATCGGCCATTATACCATGCCCACGGGTCCCCATCACGACTATATCGCAGCCGCTGGCTTCGATTTCCTGCAGGATTTCTTCCACGGGATTTCCTATTTTCACAATGATATCGTCCGTAATAAAAGGGCAGGTGGGAAGCTCGCGGCTTACATCCTCACAGAATTTTTCAAGACGTTCTCTAAGCGTGTCAAGGACGTTCTGCTCCTTATTTTTCCTGAGTTCATCCCACTTCTGTTCTCCAATAACATTAATTACCAGGCTATCTTGGTAGGCAGATACATCCTCCAGAACATGGAGCATGGTGATCCCGGCTCCATAACGATTGGCAAGGCTTGCCGCATAACCAAAGGAGTACCTGGCGTTCTCGGAAAGGTCAGTTGCGTAAAATATTTTCTTGATTTCAGGAATCATCTTAGTACCTCCGTGTTTTTTATGGTTGAAACGCGTGGTGCATAGGCCTGAGCGCGCTGGGTCTTAAAAAACAGTTTGGATCTGAGAGCAAATTTTGTTAGGTTAAATTCGAAAGTCTCTTGATTTTACCAACCATATTGGCACAAAAATAAAATGCGTTCAATAATACAACAGTATAATGGTGAACAAATTTGGGAGCAAGCAATAAAATTGCTACACAGTTTTATTCTCAGTAAGTGCAAGGGATTCTGTTAATATATGTATGAAACCGGCCGAACCATTTTTGCTATCTGTATCTTGATAGCGGTTTATATTCTTACCAGGAAGTTTCATGCGTGGAGGATTAGGCGGACGTATGTTCTTATTGTCAAGGATCTTGAAAAGAACGGAGCCCTTACGCCCTCTTCGGCAATAGAGCTTAGGTATGCAAAAAAGGGCATATTTCGGATCGGGATAAGGGATTACCAGCCTAAGGCGATGCAATACATGATCGGTAATAATATTGGCGTTACAGGTAGCGGGAAATATTGTAACATTTCAATAGGCAAAAACATTCCTACTGCTTCCCCCTTTTGCAAAGGGGGATTTAGGCCTGCCCTCCCCGTCCCGAGACCGGGACGGGATCGGGAGGCGCGACTTGTTGGCCATGTGTAGAAATCTAACGAGTCAGCTATGTTTGATCAGCCGCTCTAGCATCGTATCAAGGCCAGGTCTGGGCCAGGGGGAATTTTTCAAATTCAGCACGGATTTATGAAGAACTTGCGAAATATTATCTAAAAGATAAGAATGTTGGGGTAGTTAGGCTGGAATGAACCTTAAATAGTGTCTGAACGAAAACCAGAAATTTTTTCCAAGATCAAGGAAAGCAAAAATTATAACCACCCCGCTTAAATACAGCAGGACCCTCAAAAATCCACTCCGGTTAACCTTTGAAAAATTCCTTATTGACAACATTGATGCTATTTCCGGATACATATGCCTTGATATTCTTGATTGTCTCCGCCATTAGCGTCTGACGGGCACCAAGTGTGGCCCACGCAATATGAGGGCTGATCAAACAATTTTGTGCGCTCAATAAAGGGTTATCCGGCAGGATAGGTTCAATGGAAACTACATCCACTGCTGCACCGGCAATACTCCCTTTGTTCAGGGCCTGTGCCAGGGCATTTTCATTTACCAATCCACCGCGGGCTGCGTTAATGAAAAAGGCCCCTTTTTTCATAAAGTCAAGCAGTTCGTCATTAACAAAACCGGCATTATCCCCGGTCTGCGGACAATGAAGGGTGACAACATCCGCCTCTGCGAAGATCTCCTGAAGGGATTTCCAGCTAAAGGGGGCGTATGCAGGGCCCTCTTGGGGCTGGGGGTCAAAGGCCATTACCTCCATTCCAAATGCATGGGCCAATTCCCCAACCCGGCGTCCAATCCGCCCAAAGCCCACAATGCCCATTTTTTTGCCTTTTAAAAGAATCTGTGGGCTCTTCCAGAAACACCAGTCTAAGGATGCAGCCCACTCACCGGCTTTTACGGCCTCCTGATGAGCTCCAACATGATGGGAGAGTTCTAAGAGGAGGGCAAAGACGAACTGGGCAACAGAGTCGGTCCCGTATACCGGAACATTGGATACAGGGATACCCCGAAGGCCTGCGGCTGCGATATCCACAATATCATAGCCCGTCGCCATAACCGTGACAAATTTGAGATCAGGCAATTTTTCCAAAGTTATCGCTGAAACAGGTGCCTTGTTCGTAAGGATGATCTCTGCTTTTCTCGTACGTTCAACTATTTCACTGGGAGCCATCCGGTCATAAACGGTCAATTCGCCCAGTTTTCCGATTTCGTCCCATGAGAGATCTCCAGGATTTAGTGTATAGCCATCAAGAACCACAATCTCCATTTGCCTTTTACTCCTTAATTATTCCCATATATCTCAACTCGAACAAGCCGGAAACGAACAGATTTTAATCTTATTTGTTTCATTTTGTCCAGAAAATTAAATAAACAAATAAGTTATATCCGATCAGCCACTCTCACAAAGTATCAAGGCCAGGTCTGGGTCAGAGGGGATTTTTTTTCTAATATACTCCGAACTTATTTAGAACTTACTTTAAATGACTTAATCTGTTCTTATATCAAGATGGTTTTCACTGAAGACAGGAAATGATTAAAGACGCTGCCAGGGAAATCTCTTTTTCCCAAATCATTGACCTACAGTTTATATTTTATTATAATATTTTGTTGACATTAATTGGAAACCTCTTATTTAATGTAATTATAGTAAAGGAATGGAAACGGAAAAAATGATGCCCCAATCTCATATTATTGGCACGGGCTCTGCTGTGCCTGAAAGAATACTGACTAATAAAGATCTTGAAAGCATTGTAGATACCAGCGATGAATGGATTATCCGTCGCACGGGGATTAAGGAGCGGCGTATCTCATCAAAAGGAAAAAATGAAAGCACAACTGATTTAGCGACAAAGGCCTCATTAAAGGCCATGGAAATGGCCGGTATATCTTCAGAAAACCTGGACATGATCGTAGTGGGCACAGTAACTTCTGATCGTCAGTTCCCATCTACTGCGTGCATGGTTCAACAAAACCTGAATGCCGAGAATGCCACTGCGTTTGATGTGTCGGCCGGATGCACTGGTTTTCTTTATGCCCTCACTATTGCAAATACAAATAATGCCATCCAATGTGGAACATGTGAAAACGCTTTAGTTATAGGAGCGGAACGGCTCTCAAGCGTTGTCAACTGGCGAGATCGAAACACATGCGTGTTATTGGCAGATGGCGCAGGCGCAGTAGTAGTTACTTCGAAGAAAGACCGGGGTGGAATTCTGTCCAGCCGCATGAAATCAGACGGAACGCTCTGGGAGCTCCTTTATTCTTCGTATGGGAACTCTTACATTCCCGGGGTCCTGCAAGGCATAGACCTAAAGCCTTTGCACCTGATAATGGATGGAAACCGGCTTTTCAAGAAAGCAAT
>MVDB01000193.1 GCA_002050025.1 Desulfobacteraceae bacterium 4484_190.2 | reverse complement strand
AATGTGCATTAGAGATAGTAACTCAGCAGATTAGCTATGAAGTCTTCTTAGATGTCCGGTCTATACCGAATCCTCCAAAAGGCAGGGAAATAATTTAGATCTCTATACTATATTCATCTTTGCCTTTCATGTCAAGCCTTTTGTTCGCTTGAAACTATAAATTCAACTGTTGCAGGGTCTTCAAGACACGATCCATATCGTCCGGCATTGGCGCTTCAAATTCCATATATCGACCTTCAAGCGGGTGGACTAAACCTAATTTCTTTGCGTGGAGCATTTGTCTGTCAATGGCAGGCAGCAGGCCCTTTTTGTGGAGCGGATGCCTTTTCCACCAATTCCGGCCGTACCCGTAAACCGGATCTCCCACAACGGGGTGGCCGATGTGGGAGAAATGCACCCGGATCTGGTGGGTCCGCCCCGTTTTTATGGTGATCAGCAGAAGCGAAAAATAACTGTGAAAGACTTCAGTTTTCTGCCATAAGGTCAGTGCGCGCCTTCCCCCGGAGTGTGTAACTGACATCTGTTTTCTTTTCTTTGGGTGACGCACAATGGAAAGATCAATCTCTCCCTCATCCCCCTCTACCTGACCGTGTACGATCGCTACATACTGCTTTTTAACCATGCCGGCCTTGAACTGCCTGGCCAGGAAGGCGTGGCTCTGATCATTTTTTGCCGCTACTATCAGCCCTGAAGTATCCTTGTCCAGCCTATGGACAATGCCCGGTCTAAATACACCTCCTATCTCCCGGTCTAAATACACCTCCTATCTCTGAAAGGTCCCGGCAATGTCTATCCTCATAGACAATACTGAATTCCACGGCCTCGGGTTCCAAAACCCGGGAGGGGGGAGGTGGTATTGAAACCAGGATGTGATCTCCTGCCTTCAGTCTGTAGCTTGACTTTGAAAGGGAGTTGTTTACTTTCACATGCCCGTTCTTTATAAGTGCCTGTATCCTCGATCGGCTAAGATCGATTGAACGGGAAGATATGTAGGAGTCTAACCGAAGATTTTGACCATTGCCAGAAATCTCGTAAGACAACATTATATCTGATTCATGCTTCACCACAATAAAAGTTGTCTAAAAAAACCTGGCCGAAGGGAAATTTCCTTAGTAATTGGCGGTACCCCGTTGAAGGAAGGAGCGGAAAAAATCTCGGAGTGATTTCACGCGAACATCTTATCCAGTTCTTTTTCTACTTGTTCTTCACCAACTTTTTTGGCAAGAGATATTTCTTTGACCAGGAGATTCCTGGCTGTATCCAGCATCTTTCTTTCGCCAAAAGACAGGTCTTTCTCTATCTTTAAGATTAAGAGGTCGCGATAAACCTCTGCCACTTCAAAAACTGACCCGGTTTTGATCTTGTCCATGTACTCTCGATACCGCCGATTCCAGGTCTGATTGTCAATGGGAACATCTCTCTTTTCCAGGATTGAATAAAGCGTGGCGACCTCTGCATGCTCAATGATTTCTCTTAAACCAACATTTTCCACATTATTGGTAGGTATCATTATGATCATATCGTTTTCAAGGATCCGCATGACATAGAAATCTTGTCGGCAACCTGAGATCTCCTGGGTCTCGATCCTTTCGATCAGCCCGACACCATGAGCAGGATAAACAGCCAAGTCACCTACCTTAAACATTAAAACCTCCATACACTAAGCTCATAGCTATGCTGATTTACGTCCAGAACAGCTTTTTGTGATTTTCGATTGGCTATTTTCGATCAATGATTCTCAACCGTAAATAGCCAGTCGCTAATTTTCTCACATTCCTAAAAAGAGACCCACTGTCGGCAGGATTGGCGCAATCACCAGAGAAACCACTGACATCAATTTGATGAGAATGTTCATGGCCGGCCCGGAGGTGTCTTTAAAAGGGTCACCAACAGTATCACCCACCACAGCGGCCTTATGGTTATCTGAACCTTTTCCACCTAAATTACCTTCTTCAATCCATTTTTTCGCATTGTCCCAGGCACCGCCAGCATTAGCCATGTAAAGGGCTAGAAAAGCTCCCATAACCGTGGCGCCCAACAGCATGCCCCCTAAAGTTTCTTTGCCCAGGAGAAATCCAACCGCTATAGGAGTGAGTATTGCAATCAAGCCAGGGGCCACCATCTCTCTAAGTGCCGAGGCGGTTGCAATAGAAACACAGGTCTTTGGGTCTGGCTTAACGCCTTCTTTTCCTTCCAACAATCCTGGGATTTCCCGGAACTGGCGCCGGATCTCTTCAACGATCTTGAAGGCCGCCTTACCAACGGATGTCATTGTTAATGCGGCACAGATCATGGGGACCATGGCGCCGATAAAAACGCCGATCACGACCATGGGGTTCTTAATATCGATGATGTCAAGACCCGCCGCCTGGGTAAAGGCCACAAACAGGGCCAGTGCGGTCAGGGCCGCAGAACCTATGGCAAAACCTTTACCAATGGCTGCTGTGGTATTTCCGAGGGCGTCAAGCCCATCTGTGATCTTCCTGGTTTCAGGGCCGAGGCCTGCCATCTCCGAGATGCCGCCTGCATTATCGGCAATGGGTCCGTAAGCGTCCACGGTCATGGTTGCCCCAACCGTTGCCAGCATGCCTACTGCCGAAAGGCCTATACCGTAGATCCCGGCTGTTTGAAACCCTACAAAAGTTGCCACGCAGATGCCGAGGATCGGGAGATACGTGGATTGCATACCAACAGCCAGGCCGGCAATAATAAGGGTCGCCGAACCGGTCTTTGATTGCTCAGCAATCCTGCGGACCGGAGGGCCTGAAGTGTAATACTCAGCAAGCAAACCGATTGCAATTCCACAAAGAAGACCGGAAACAATTGCCCAGAAGGCACCCCAGGGCATGCCAAGGGAACCAATTATGATAGCCGTAAGAATCACGAAAATAGCGGCAGCCACAAAGGTGGTATACCTCAAGGCCCCTGCCGGGTTTCCGCCCTGGAAGATCTTAATAGAGAAGACGCCTACAAATGAGCTGAGTAGTCCGGCTACAACAACCAGGATCGGCGTGGCCATGAACATAAGCCTGATGTCCTTAGTCGCCATGTCTTTCAGCACAGGAAATTTGGCCAAAAACTCCGGAGTAATGCTTAGGGTGGCCGCGATGGCAATAGTTGCGATCACAGAACCCACAAAGGACTCGAAAATGTCAGCCCCCATTCCTGCAATGTCCCCAACATTATCCCCCACGTTGTCAGCAATAACCCCGGGATTCCTTGGATCATCTTCGGGAATTCCTGCCTCGACTTTGCCCACAAGGTCAGCCCCTACGTCAGCGGCTTTTGTATACACGCCTCCTCCTACACGGGCAAACAGGGCAATAGAACTTGCACCCATGGCAAAACCGTTGATGTACTTGGCGGTCTCCGGGTCACCCCCGTATATCCAAAACCAGAATCCAAGGCCCAGTAGTCCCAGACCGGCAACGGCCAGCCCCATCACAGAACCTGAAAAATACGAAACGTTCAGGGCCTTTGCCTGACCAAATTTGGTTGCTGCCTCTGCTGTACGGGAATTACCCCTAGTTGCTGCGCTCATTCCAGAAAAGCCTGCCAGCATGGAACAGAAAGCACCCGTTACAAAGGCAATAGATGTTTTCCACTCACCGAGAAGCAGCCCTAGCACAATAAACACAATAAAGATAAAGATGATCAGGATAGAGTATTCCTTTTTTAGGAACGCCATTGCGCCATCATGGATCATTTCTTCCAGTTCCTGCATCAATGGAGTTCCATTGGGCTGCTTTTTGACATATCCATAGATCAGCCAGGCGATGATTAGGCTCACAATCCCCAAAAAAGGTGCGATAACGGTTAGTCCCTGCATTAGTTTTTCTCCTCCTCGTTTGCAAAAATTTGGTGATTTATTTCATTCATTGCCGATTCAACTCCCTCAAAAATAAACAACCTGCAAGCACGAGCTGCCACCTTAAACACTCGCAGCATTATCTCAGTTTCATCCCCATAAAATGGTGCAAGCACATAATCTTCCGGGCTTTCTGCATTTCGGGGTCTCCCTATTCCAATCTTTATTCGAGGGAATTCCGTAGTCCCCAAATGCTCAATAATGGATAATACCCCTCTATGACCTCCTGGACCGCCATTTCTGATGACTTTTATCCTTCCGACCGGCAGGTCAAGGTCATCGTGGACGACCAGTATCCTGTTAGTGGGAAGATGGAAAAAGTCTGCACAGGCCCTGATTGCCCTTCCGCTCTGGTTCATGAACGTATCCGGCTTAAGGAGCACAATTTCTCGCCCTCGAAATTTTGTCCGGATATTTCTTGACTGAAAGCGGCGGCTTGTCAGACAAACACCGAGATTACGGCTCCAAAGGTCAATTACCTGAAAACCCGTGTTGTGCCGTGTGCTTTTATATGCTGATCCGGGATTGCCGAGACCTACAATCAAGTACACTTCTTCTGAATGAACTCCCCCTAAGCCTTCGATTCTTCAGCGCTCTCAGCTTCCTGTTCTGACTCGGCCACTTCTCCTTCAGCCAGTTCTTCCTCAATTACTTCTTCTTCTTCCTCTTCAACAATAGTTGGCGCAGCAACAGTGGCTACTGTCAGATGCCCTTCTTCTAATGATACGATCCCTTCAGGCAGCTCAATGTCTTCGACATGTAAAGAGTCTCCAATAGCAAGGCCGGATACATCCAATTCCAGGGCATCAATCATTTTGTCAGGAAGACACGAAATATTCAATTTTCTTCTGGTGTGCTGAAGAATGCCTCCTTCAGTGACTCCCACCGGGCTGTTTACAAGGTGAATCGGGACGTCGACTGTAATCTCCTTGTCCATGGATATTTCATAAAAATCTGCGTGGAGATAAATATCTTTTACAGGATCCATCAGTATATCTTTTATTATGGCTTTATGTGTTTTAGACCCCTGGTCCGATTGTACCTGGAGATCGAGGATAACGCAATCTCTGCGTCAGGCTCAAATTATAATCCTCGAAATACTCAATGTATTCCTGTGGTTATAATTTTCGCCTTCCTTGACCTTGGAAAAAATTCCTAGTTTTCGTCCAGGCACTAGTTGTATATTTCACAAAATAAAAACGCCCATTTAATTGGGCATATTATCATCTAAACGAACAACGTGCTGACTGAATTTGAGTTATAGATTCTTTTAATGGTTTCCCCCACAAGCTCGGCCACTGATAATACGGTAATTTTATTGCATTTTTTTGCCTTGCCATTAAGAGGGATGGTATTGGCCACGACCAGACTGTCAATGGGTGAGGCCTCAATTCTTTCCATAGCAGGGCCAGACAAGACCGGATGGGTACAGCACGCGTCTATACCAATTGCTCCTCTGCGTTTGAGCGCCTCCGCGGCCTGTGTCAAGGTGCCTGCCGTATCCACCATATCGTCGAGTATAATGGCGGTCTTTCCCTGCACTTCCCCAATTATATTCATTGCCTCTGAGACGTTGGGGGCCTCGCGTCTTTTATCTATGATAGCGAGGGACGCATTCAGGCGCTTGGCAAAGGCCCGGGCCCTTTCAACACCACCGGCATCTGGCGAGACAATAACCAGGTCGTTTTGAATATTGCCTCGCATAAAATTCAATAAAATGGGCGCAGCAAATATATTGTCAACCGGGATGTTAAAATACCCCTGAATCTGTCCCGCATGCAGGTCTATGGATACTACCCTGTCCGCCCCTGCGACTGTAATAAGATCAGCAACGAGTTTGGCGCTGATCGGTACCCGCGGCTTAACTTTCCGATCCTGCCGTCCATAACCATAATAAGGAATCACCGCTGTGATTCGCTTGACAGAAGCTCTTTTAAGGGCGTCCATGATAATTAAAAGCTGCATTATATTGTCGTTAACCGGCGTACAGGTAGATTGCAGGATAAAGACATCACGGCCCCTGACGTTTTCTCCGATTTCAATAGAGGTTTCTCCATCACTGAAGGTCTTATTAGTGATCTTACCCGGGGCTACACCAAGGTAATCACATACTTCTCCCGTCAGGATTGGGTTGGACGTTCCACCAAATAGTTTCATTTCAGGTTCAAGTGGCATATTTAGCTCAAAAAAA
>MVDB01000192.1 GCA_002050025.1 Desulfobacteraceae bacterium 4484_190.2 | reverse complement strand
AGTATTTCGAGGATTATAATTTGAACCTGACGTCCCGCTATTAGCGGGAGGAAAAATAACAGTTTTCGGTTGGGCACTAATTAGGTGTCTCAGAATTCCTACAACTTCTTGAAACTATGTATATTTATTGAGAAACAAACCCCAGCTTTTTGAGATGATACGTTTTGCCTCACACATGGAGTAAATGGAGGCGTAAGGCACAAGGCTCAGGGCACAAGGGAAGAGACATCGGTTTTACCTTGCGCCTTTTGCCATAGGCCTTAAGCCTTTATTCAAACCCATCATTCCATTATTCCAATTGTGAGCGAAGCTAACTAAGTTCGTCACTTTAACTTATTTCCCGGAGTCGTAACATGGATCTTCTAAAGGCAATTGAAGAAAGAAGGAGTACTCGGGGCTTTCTTGATAAACCCGTGGGCAGGGATACCCTTGAAACACTTCTCAGATTTGCAACACAGGCGCCATCTGCAATAAACCTGCAGCCTTGGGAATTTGCCGTTGTAACGGGTGAAGAGAGGAAGCGGTTGAGCCGGGTTCTGGTAAAAAGGATGAGGGAAAGGAATATCTCGTGCGGTCCGGGCGCTACGAAACCTCTCCCGGAATATTTTGTGGAGAGAGAGAGGGGGCTTCTTAATGTGATGCTCCCACACCTGCCAGAGCAAAAGTCTTTTCAGAATTTTATCAATGAAGGGAGTTGTAATTTCTATGGGGCTCCTACTGCAATCATTATTACCATCGACGATGTGTTTTCAAGTGCCCGGTTGACAGATATCGGCATTGTTGTGGGTTATCTTGTGCTGGCAGCCCATGACCTTGGGTTAGGTACCTGCCCGATCGGCCTGATCACTGCATTTGATGACGACATAAAAGAGGAACTGAGCCTCCCGGAAGACAAACGGGTGGTCATAGGTGTGGCCGTGGGTTACAGGGATCCTGATGCCTCCATTAACCAGCCGAGATCAGAGAGGGCCTCCTTGAACGATATGGTGAAGTGGCGGGGGGACGAATGATTGACTATTTTCGATTGACCATTGACTATTAACTTTGACGGTTTCGTAAAAAGTCGGAAAATAGCAAATTTTACAATTTCGTATTTTATAATTTCAAATAGTTACAGGGTCGATTTATAACATCAAAATAAGTACGGGCATTCCGACTGCCTCCCCCTTTTGCAAAGGGGGATTGAGGGGGATTTTCTAATATAGCCCGGGTTTGTAATAACTCAATATTCAGGGGCTGTATAAAAGGCTAACGCCTAAATTCCTTTTTTGGAGTTTACCCGTAAGGGTTTTATCCCTGAGTTATTGAGCAGATACCCGGGTTTATTGAGAACTTACGTCGATTTGTATCATCTCAAAAAGTGCGGGCAAATCCGCTGGTGTAGGGTGGCATTTTATATGCCACCGTTATTGGACTTAGTCACTTTAGTTCACTTTATTCTATCGAGTCAGCATACTTTCAAGGTGCCAAAAAACCAAACTACATTTTCTGGGGGTAATGGTGTGACTGCCGCTCGTGTGGGTGTGGCCTTTTCCTCGGGATTTTTTGGCTTCTTTGCTCATGCAGGATTCCTGGCTGCACAGCGGGAGCTTGGGATTTTGCCGTCTGCATATGCAGGGTCCAGTTCCGGGGCCATTGTCGCTGCAATGGCCGCATGCGGCATGAGCGATCACGCAATAAAAGACCTGCTCTTCAGTCTGAAAAAGGAGCACTTCTGGGACCCTGATCCATGGCATTATATCTTGAGAAAGGCCTTGAAATTATTCAGGGGTTATACGGGGTATCTTAAAGGAGATGGGTTTGCCTGCCTTCTAAAGAAACTGCCTGTAAGGCAAATCGAGGAATGTGAAAGGCCTCTGGCCATTGCAGCCACTAATCTCACTGAAGGAAAGGAGGCCATCTTTACCAGGGGGAACTTGATAAAAGCCATTCAGGCATCCGGTGCCGTTCCGATGCTTTTCAAACCCGTTGAAATTGGTGGGTCGCTTTACGTGGATGGCGGGGTAACCGACAAGTGCCCTTTGAAGGCACTGGCAGATCTTGTCGATCTAAAAACAATTATTGTTCATTTTATTGCGTCTGAAAACATGGAAAAAGGCGTGCATGGTTTCTTAGGGAAGAGAATGACACCCTGGCACATCCAATACCTTGCCGTCAATATTGCCCGGCAAGAGGCATACCAGAGGCAAATGGAGATAGTGCGCATGCGAGGGATTGAGGTTATCGAGGTAAGGACCAATACGCCAGGCATGGGCCCTGATAAATTAGACAGGGGCCCGGCAGTTTACAACAGCGCCAAAACTACTGCCTTGGAATTTTTGTCAAACCGCTTTCCCCATCATTTAAACAGCAACTCATAGAGCTCCTGAATGGATTCCACTCCACCCAGCTCCATATCCCCGGGTGAGTTAGCTCCTTCAAAGTTGTTTCGGGAAAGTAAGCACCGCGAAAAACCCAGTTTTCTGGCTTCCCTGATTCTCAGATCCGGCTGGCTGACCCCTCGGATCTCTCCGGCCAGACCCACTTCACCAAAGACTACCAGGTTACGATCTACGGGTCTGTTAAGAAAGCTGGACATCATGGCAGAGACGATACCAAGGTCCGCAGCGGGTTCATCCACCTTTAATCCCCCTGCGACATTGACAAAAATATCCTGATCCCCAAGTTCCATTCCTATCCTTTTCCCAAGCACTGCCACCAGAAGTGAAATCCTGTTATGATCTACTCCAATGGCCGTTCTTCTGGGCATGCCCAGCGGGCTTGGCCCCACTAAGGCCTGGATTTCCACAAGTACGGGTCTGGTTCCTTCAATGCAGGGTATCACGATTGACCCTGGTGCATCTTGCGGTCTTTCTTCAAGAAAAATGCGGGATGGATTGCAAACTTCTTCAAGGCCGGTGTCTTTCATTTCGAAGACGCCAATTTCGTTTGTGGGGCCAAAACGATTTTTGACCGACCTCAATATCCTGAAAACGTGTCCCTTGTCCCCTTCAAAATAAAGGACCGTATCCACGAGGTGCTCCAGAACTTTCGGCCCTGCAATTGCGCCTTCTTTGGTAACATGACCGATCAAAAAAATTGGGACGCCGGATTGTTTTGCAAAGGTCATCAATCGGGCGGCTACCTCCCTGACCTGCCCAACGCTTCCGGGTGCCGAGGTCATGTCATTGGTATAGACTGTTTGTATTGAGTCTACAGCCACAATGTCAGGTTTAATCGGAGCCATTTTCTCAAAAAAGTCTTCAATGCAGGTCCCTGTCATAATGTAGAGGCCCTCAGAATGAACCGATAGCCGTTCTGCCCTTAGCTTGATCTGCTGAGGCGATTCTTCTCCGGAAAGATACAAGGCACGACAGGACTGCTGAGAGAGTCTATTGAGCACCTGGAGAATAAGGGTCGATTTTCCGATTCCGGGGTCGCCACCGATCAAAACCAGGGACCCTGGTACCACCCCGCCTCCAAGTGTACGGTCAAATTCAACCATCCCGGTTTTAAGCCTCATCTCCGTGGCAAGGGAAATGGCATCAATGGTCTGGGGCTGGCTCATGGCAGAAGCCGTTTTCCCTTTGCGCTCGGATTTGACCAGCTCCTCCACCATACTGTTCCACTCGCCGCAGTCAGGGCATCGCCCCAGCCATTTCACTGCCTGGTATCCGCAGCTCTGGCATACATAAATGGGTTTTTTCTGTTTTGTCATTTCCCGAAACCCCACCATTTTTTCTTTTCAACCTTTTCAGCCACGCCATAATTCCTGCAAAGTTCCGCTAACTCCTTCCGCCATCTGTCGGTTTCCACACGACCCTTTTCAATTTGACTGTTGGCCGCCCGAACCAGGTACACATCTCTTATCTCGAGTCCAAACATTTTTTCCCTGAATCCTTTGTAGAGGTATTCGGTGCCCCGAATGTAAATGCCATGCAGTTCCCTTACCTCCTGTGTCTTTGGATTGATATCCCTCAGTAAATCGACAAATTGCCTGTAGTGAGGAATGACATCATCCTTCAAAGTTTTATAAGCCATTTCATTAGTGGTGTAATTTTTGCCAGTAACAGAGGCATAGCTTTCAAGTGCCTTTTGTTCCAGTTGTGCAATATCCAGGATATCTTGATTCACATATTTAACTAAATCCATAGCTTCTCTGTCAGTGGCACAACTCCCCATGAAAAAACAGATGCTTAGAAAAAAAAGCAGGTCCAGGAGGTTTATGTCTCCAATATTATTGACGGCAGATTTTTCATTGGGGGACTTTATAAACTTGAATATGGCGTAGCATCCTATGGAATAAAGTTCAAATTACAAAATCCAAAATCAAAATGTTTTCCAAAAAGATCAATTATTTATCTGGAACTTTGGTTGTCAGCCCGCCCTGGTGCGTTGACTGTACTTTTTGCTTGTATAGTGCTGATGATCGGTCTGGGCCAGGGGTTCACAGTTCAGCGCCGCCTCTGGCCACCGAAGTTGCCAGTTTGAGCAAAAAAGTGACGCTGGCCTTGCCGAGTTACATACGAATGTTCAGGGTTGGTTTCATTTTCCATCAGTTAACCTTGAACCGTGAACCATTGAACTTTGAACCTGAGTACATATTTTTAAGCATTTGTCATTCGAATTCATTTTATTTACATATTTAGATCTTCTTAGGGTCAGCATTCAAGTCACCCTTTTTTGGGGTGGTAGTTGACTGCCTCTGCTAAACCCTATTCTGGATTTCTATCAAGGATGAAAGGCCTATGTCAATATGAACCCGATAATGGGGCATCGTTTACGCTTATGAGGGTCCTTCAATTTATTTCTTTACTCTTTCTCTTCCAGATAAGCCTTACGGCCCCGGCCTTTTGCTGGGACAAGCCTTTCAATAATGCTGCCAACTGGGGTGGTACCGGTTTGATGGAGATCCCAACGGCCAGGGTTCTTGAAAATGGGGTTATCAGGTTCGGATACGCCCAGTCCAACCCCTTCAGGTGGTATACAGGGGCCATGGGGCTCTTTCCGGGGCTGGAGTTCAGTGGTCGCTATACTGATATTGCGAACATACCATCAGGGCTCGGGTCCGGATTTGGATCATTCAAGGACAAGGCATTTGATCTGAAATATCAGATTTTTCCGGAATCCAAAAGGTTCCCGGCTCTCGCTATCGGCCTTAACGATATTATAGGAACAAAGCTTTTTGAGGCCCAATACATTGCCTTGAACCGTCAGATATTCCCGTTTGATTTTACTATTGGCATTGGCTGCGGACGTCTTAAAGGACCATTTGGCGGCATTGAGTGGGCCTTGACAGAACGTTTCCATTTCTTGGCCGAATACAACCCTATTAAATATGAAAAGGACGAACCCCCGGTTAGAGGTGTCCCGGAAGGGGCCAAATCGCCTGTTAATGTGGGGATGAGGATGAAGGTTTTACCGGGCTTAGACGTTGGGGTCTCATATCAGCGCGGCGACACACTAAGTTTCATGGTTCATTTACAGACAAAACTGGGAGAGCCGATTATTCCAAAAAAACCGGATCCCCCTCTTAGGGTTTCGGTTGACAGGAGGCCATTGCCCGAAAGGGATGTTAAGGTGATGGTGGAAAAAATACATGAAGCCATCCATGAGGCAGGCTTCAAGGATGTCTTAGTTTATACCAATGGCATAGGGCTTACGGCTGAATTTGAAAATGACAAATACCTGTCCAACCAAAAGGCAGTGGGAAGGGGTCTCCGTATACTCCTTTTTCATTCTCCGGGAGAAATGAAAAAACTGACCGTCATTTTAAAGCGTCGACGTATGGCCATTCTCAGTATTTCTGTGAAACCGGACCACCTGGAGAAATATCTACTCGGTAAGATCCCTGAAAAGATTTTCCGTAAACTGATAGAGGTGAAGACAGTGTCAGCCGGTTCAGAAACTGAACAGGAAGGGTTTGTTGAAGCAGGGGACAAAGAAAAGGTAAATTTTCAGTTTGGCATAAAACCGGACATTGACTTCTACCTGAACGATCCCTCAGGCGTTTTCAAATTCCGCGCTGGGATCCAGCCTTTTATGATTACATCTCTTTGGGAAGGTGCTTCAGGTCTCGCCAGTTATAATATTCCCTTTTACTCTAATATCAGCTCCAGCAATATTCCGCCTGAAGACGCGGTGAGGAGTGACTCATTTCTATATTTGGGTCGCGATTACTCATTTGACAGATTGATGCTGGATCAGACAGTCCGGTTGTCAGAACGGACGTTTGGTCGTTTAAGCGGCGGATATCTGGAGTATATGTATGCAGGGGTAGGCGGAGAAATCCTCACCTTCCTGGGAGAGGGAAATCTGGCCTTAGGTATTGAAGGAGATTGGGTCAGGAAGCGGGAGCCAGGAACCCAGCTTGCACTCATGGACTTTGACAGTTACACCCTGCTCGGGAATGCCTACTATACCATCTCTGGAATTGATATGACCTTACATGCCCAGTATGGCCGATTTCTGGCAGGTGATATAGGGTGGAGGTTTGAAGTCAGCAGGAAATATAACACGGGAGCCATCTTAGGGTTCTGGTACAGTTATACGGATACCGATGACCTTACGGGGTTCAATTGATGCCAGCTAATTTTAAGAATGAGCTTGGCAAAATAAAAGAATAGGTCAGCGAGAAATAAGCTTGAAATTCCCTGAAAAATCGTTTATAATTATTGTTCAATCCTATTTGAGTCTATTTCAGCATCCTCACGAAAGGAGAATTTTTTGATGAAAAGAAGAGGCATTTCCTTTACAGGCAAAGCCGGAGTTTTACAGGCAAAGCCGGAGTATTGCTGTTGCTGATGACCGTTATATTCCTTCCCTTTTCGAGTTCTATATGTATTGCTGCCGGAAGTGCGGCTTCTGCCGCGAGTGAGGGTGCAGAGACCGTGCCTGTTGCTCCTGCCAAAAAGCCCGTTGATACCGGAACGCCTCCTGTTACTGAAACACCTGCTGCTTCCGAAATGCCTGTTCCCGGCGAAGCGGTCGCTCCTGTTGAACCGGCTGCGGAAGACGTCGCTGCTGCTGGAGAGGCCGGTGAAGGAGCCACAAAAGGGTTAAAGGGTACCAATACTATCTGGTATATTGCAGGTGGGGCTGCATTTCTTGGGCTTATCGCTTTGGGCCTTGGTGGAGGTGGCGGAGGAGGGAGCACTTCTAATCATTAAGATCAAGGGGCTCGATAGAGGGTAATAGACTGAATATGTGCCCGATAGTTTCGTGAGATCAAGGCGGATGAGGATTCTAACCACAGGGATACATTGGAGTATTTCGAGGATTAGAATTCGAATCCAACGCAGAGATCGCGGAAAATAGCCATTTCTGGATGGGCAATACTCAACAATCAATCTTGAAATATCACAACGTTGGGCTTATCGATTTATTGTAACCGACGGGGCGGAGCCGTGGAAAGGCACCATGATGCCCTTGCTTTTATAACACTATTATTATATCTGATTTTCTTATATAAAAACAGATCGACGTACTTTGCGCCTTTGCGGTGAATTATTGCCAAAAAAAATAGGGCTTTGAATCATGAAAAATCATTCAATATCGCCAGGTATTTTCTTGATACTTGGTTGCCTCTTTGCATTTTTATGGGGCCCTCCGGGGTATGCTAAGGCGCAAACCCAAAGCGCCCCTGTCTCTTCTCGGAGTGAGTTCAAGAATAACGAGGCCATTAAGGACTTTTTGCTCCTCAGCCTTAAAGAAAAAAAGAGGCTTTTCAGCGGCCTCAGTGAAGATGAAAAAAAGGGAGTTTTTGAAAGTCTCAGCGAAACTGATAAAGAAAAACTATTTACCAATCTCAGTGAAGCCGAAAGAAAAGGGCTGTTTATTAGCCTCGAAGATGCTGACAAACAGGAACTTTTTAATAACCTTAATGAAGCTGATAGAGAATCTCTGTTAATTAACCTGAGTAAGGCTGATAAGATATTTCTATTTGAAGGCCTGACTGATATAGAAAAAAAGGAATGGCTACAGAAGTACCCCGACCTTGCTTTAATTATCAGGCATAAAG
>MVDB01000191.1 GCA_002050025.1 Desulfobacteraceae bacterium 4484_190.2 | reverse complement strand
ATGCTTTAGATTGCAGGTGACCAGTGCCTTGATTTAATAAAGAAAAAGAATTTCTACTCGCTGTTCCCCAATACTTTTATGGTAAGACCAATGGACCATATAGACAAAAAAAACAATTGCCTGTCAAGCAATTTTCCCGTATCAGGGATTTTTTATTGTACAAGATGTTTCGAGAATATATTAATTAAACAATATGTCAAATGTCAAGTGTTTTTTTTAACTGTTTTTTTGGTTGACAGACATAACTGATCCTGCTATTTAAAATTTAAATTTTTGAACAAAAAATAATCAAGGTAATATGGTCAGGCCAAAATTGTGACCTATAAAACAGGAAAAGATCGAGTTTATTTGTCTATTTAGTGCTCGTCTGAAAACTGATATTTTTCCCAATCTCTATGTCCCCGATGAGCGAGGTTTGTCAACAAACTCAGATTATAATCTTCGAAATACTCAATGTATTGATGCCTGTCCCTCTTTATTAAAGAATTGAGATCAACTGCTGTAGGAGCATTTGAAAGTCACCTATCATGATCCATTAGATTTGGGGCAATGGAGCACGGGTGTTTGATAAACCGAGACAGTATGGTCTAAGTGATAAAAAGGCGCTTTTTCAGGAACGGACTATAGAGGAATTCCCCTTGTTAAAGAGAAAAGAACCACATCGTACGGCGTCAGGCGGGATTGCAGTATTAAGGACATTCATGAATCTATAATTGAAGTGAGACAGGGGCCTTAATGAGCTTTATTTTGAGGAAATCGAGAAAATTGAGAGGGAGACTATGAAGAAGGAAATTGCGGGTGTTATAACCGGGACTGAAACCAGGGGCTGGGAAAAAATCAAGGTAGATTTTGGAGATGATTTTGTGGTTATTGAGGTGCCGGCCAACTGTGAAATTTTGAGTATGCCATCCATGCCCCGCCTGGTCGATTCGGGGGCACAAATTACCCATGCGTTGAATCAGCCGATAGGCTCACCCACCATATCCGAAATTATTCATTCAAAAGGGAAACCCGTTGAAGACCTTACGGTTTGCATCACAGTATCAGATATTACACGACCCGTCCCTTACAAGGGAGAAAACGGCTTGTTGCTGCCCCTCCTTGCATCCATTGAACAGACCGGAGTGAAAAAAGAGAACATTGTTTTTGTCATCGGCAATGGAATGCACCGACGCAGCACACTTGAGGAGCGACTCTACATGTACGGTCAGGAGGTGGTGGACAATTATCGTATAGTGGATCACGATTGCGAGGATGATGAGTCCATGGTTCTGGCCGCTCAAACCAAAAGAGGGACCCAGGTTTATTTGAACAAAATTTTTTATGAATCGGATGTCAAAATCATTACAGGACTTGTTGAGAGTCATTTCATGGCAGGGGTATCCGGGGGGAGAAAGGCAGTCTGCCCGGCTCTGGTTAACACCAAAACCATCCAGGTTTTTCACAGCGTACAAGTTCTGGAAAATCCAAAGGCAACCAACCTCATTCTGGAAGGCAATCCCTGTCACGAGGAGGCCATGGAGGTTGCTCAAACCGTGGGAATTGATTTCATGGTCAGTGTAACCTTAGATAAGCGTTTGTGCATGACCGGTGTTTTTGCGGGAGCACTGGAGGAGGCTCACCTTGCAGCGTATGAAGCCATGAAAAAGTCCGTTTTGATTCCGGTGGAGCAACCTTTCGATATTGTTTTAACCCACGCAGGCTACGTCGGCCGTGACCATTATCAGTCTGTCAAAGCGGCTGTCAATGCTATGCCTGCCGTAAGAGAGAATGGCCTGATTGTAATGCTGGCCAACAACGTGGACGTTGAACCCATAGGCTCCCAGGAATATAAGACCTTTTTGCATCTTTTAAAAATATTGGGCCCGGACGGCTTTAACAACATTCTGGAGCATCCAGACTGGGTCTTTACCAAAGATCAATGGGAACCCGAAATGTGGGGCAAACCGTTTCGTAAGGTCGGTATGGATGGATTGATCTACTGCTGCCCACAAATATCGCAGGAAAATTTTAATATTATTCCGGGACTAAACGGTTATGATTTTATTGATAGTGATGACAGTTTTGCCTCTGACAAGCAAAAGGCGACTGCCATGTTGCAAAATGCGATTATTTACGCGGTCAACCACCCAAGATTTGAAGGCAAAAAAACGACGTTGGCTTACATAGAGGAAGGTCCATACGCTGTGCCCATGGGCCGGGGGTGAAATAATGACAGGCACGGTCTTACCCTGCCGGAAAATTTTGCCCTGATTTGGCATTTTTCGTACGATAAATTGAATCTGAGAAATTTTCCATATCGAGACAATTTCATTTTTCCAGCCGCCTGTGAAATCTATCTCATTGAGTAGGGAATCCGCGTGAGGGATCTCCTGGATTACATGGTTTTAATCTTTTCAAATTCTCCAGTCCACGCGGCTTCCAGGACAGGCCGCATGTATTCGTCCACAAGTTCGCCATTGAGGGGAACCGGCATATTTCTAAGTTTCATGTCAAGCTGGGGATTCTTGGCCGCAGTCAGGCATTTGTCGATGTGTGACTCACTGATTCCTGGAACTTCGCTCAGGCGTGTTGGAAAATCTAAAAATTTGCTGAAATTAACCATACCCCCGGCAACCGCCAGCCCCAGCTTTCGACCCGACAGAGAATCGATGTCTTGCTCAATATATCCGTACTTTTTATAGATTCCACCGATCACCCGCAACTGTTCTTCTACGGCCGTTGAAAAAAATACGCTGTAGTAGGGGTTCATCAACGCACAGGCCCGGCCATGGCTGAGAACATCGACCAGGGAAAAACTGTTCAGATGGGCACCCGATGTTCCGCCGATCATAATGGCATATCCACCGAGATCGGTGCCGAGCCCGAGCAATGTTCGCGCTTCAGCATTGGAAGGATCTTTTTTGGTCTGAATCAAGCCTTTGATGATGAGCTCCAGGCCTACTTCCGCAGTACGGCGAGCCTGGCCTTTGACCTCAGCCGGGGCGCCGAAATAAACTTCCACCAGGTGCGCAACTCCGTCCAGACTGCCGTCAACGGTCAAGCTCATGGGCTGGGTTGTTGTCACATCATAGTCAAATACAGCCCGGGGGGGCACAATGGCTTCATCCACGATAAGTTTCTTCTGACCTATAACAGGATCGGTAATATTGGAATATTTGGTCAAATGTGCCGCGGAGCTTGCTGCCATCATAACTGCCACAACGGGTATAATGGTACGCCCCGATTCACGGCAAACTTTTGTGACCTCTCCAACTCCAAAAAAAGGATCGATTTCAGGTTGATAATCACCCAATGTCGCCAGGGTGGCAGCGGCCTTTGCAGCATCAATACCGGAACCGCCAGCGGCCACCACGATCACATCGGGCTTTTTGTGCATAATATGGCTGTGAATACGATAGACATCTACAAAAGGGGCATTTGGCGAGGCGGATCTGGCAGTACCCACCACGTCTATTCCGGCGGCTTCCAGGGATTTAAGTATACGGTTTTTGATCGGATAAAACCAGTCGGACGACATGGAACCAACTAAAAGGGCTTTTTTTCCGAATTCGGCGGCGAATTTTCCGGGCGCTTCATCCAGAACACCCCTGCCGAAAGTATAGGCATCGCCTTTAAACTCCTTTAAGATCGCCAACGCACGTTCAGTTAATTCCGACATTACGATACTTCCTTTCATATTATCTTGTTCTACATCTTGGTGAAACCGATACAGACATACGGCTTTGCCGGTGAGACCAGGCAAAGGGCTTCCCTGCTCAACTTTTCCAGTGCATGATATATCAACTGTGATTCATGTCAGGAAATCTTAATCAGATTTCTTAATCTTTCGGGCTGTGATTTTGTGCTATGAAAAGCTCTAACAGTGGTTACAATTATCCAGGTACAAAAAAAAGGGCCTACCCCTGCTGGTAGACCCAATTTTGATGCTTTTCATTTAGGGTCTATTCCATGGCCTCCACGACCACTTCAGTCAGATCCTTCACTTTCAACGCACGCACTGCTGACATGCGGTTACAACCATTTCGGCCCCGACTCCCTTGATAGAATCAAGCTTCATCTGGGCAACCGCGGCTGATAGGTCGGGATCAGTCATCTCTACATTCCCGCCGCCGCCGCAGCATACGGAAAATTTTCGATTCATGGGCAGCTCAACGAACTTGAGGCCTGGAATCGCCCGAATCACCTCCCGGGGTTCTTCGAAAATCCCGGTATTCCTGCCCAAGTCACAAGGGTCGTGATAGGTGGCGACAACGTTGATATCTTTCTTTAGAGTAATTTTTTTATCTTTTATCAACTGCGCGATCAGCTGACTGGCATGAACCAGCTTTACATCCGTTTTATAAAAATGCTTCCACGTATGTAAGCAGGACGGACAGGTAAAAACAACCGTCTTAGCCCCCACGTCCGCAACCTTCTTGAGATTATGCTCCTTCATTTTTTCCAGTTTCTCAGGCATGCCTGCCCCGATAAGTGGAAAGCCACAACACCACTCTTCACCCCCAAGAATAGTAAAATCCAGGCCAGCCTTCTGCATGATCTTGGCCATATTGGCAGGGATTTTCTGAACCATGGGAAAGAATGAGGCCACGCAGCCGACGAAAAAAACGATTTCAGCTTTTTCTTTTTCAAATGCGTCCTCAGGCAGTTCCTTGATCAGTTCCTGCCACTCAGTTCGGTCTTCCTGGTCGTCATCCGAGATGTTGTGGCTCTCTTCAAGGGTTTTCACCAACCGCTTAGCCACTTTCGGATAAAATCCAGCGTCTACCTGGCACTCACGATCCTGGAAAATGAGGTCTTTTGTCCCGACGCCAGACAAACAGACTTCATTACAAGCCCCACATCCAAGACAAGTGAAGATGGCCTTTTCCGTATCCTCACTCAGTTCCAGTTTATTCTCGATGGCAAACCGCGTGATGGCATTCCTTCCCCTGGGAGAATAGGCCTCTTTCTTCATAACCATATAGGTGGGGCAACTGGGAAGACAAAATCCGCATTTATTGCACTTGGCCACCTCATCGTATGACAGTTTTTTAAATTGAACAATATTCATAAAAATCACCTCTTTGTTTATACCCTGTTGAGGCCCTAAAAAAACGCCCCCTTTCAAGATTTAGCATCTCTCTCCAGCCGATTACAGGCCCCCCACAAAACGGCCGGGGCTCATTATTCCCAACGGGTCCAACTGCTCTTTAAGCCGCTTCATAATGATAAAATCGGTACCCTGTTCACCCCAGATCTTCAGGTTTCTTTTGACATCGGTAGGCGCTTTCGCAATCACCAGATTGCCGCCCTTCTCGTGACTGTGGCCCAACAATTGTCCCATCACCTTTACTGCTTTGGCCATAGAGGCGCTATCACCTTGGTCCAGGAGCAAGCTGATCAGGCATATCCCGCTTCCAGCATGAGCCAGGATGGCATGTTCGATCTTGTTTTCGGATAAGATTCTATCCGAAAATTCAAAGATACCTTTCCATTCCAAAATAGGATAATTGAGCTTGGCTTTCACAAGGCCCAAGAATTTCCCAGCCAGAGTGGAATCCAGGTCACTTACAGCAAGCCAGAATCGTTGATGTGCGTGCCCTTCGAAACTCGCCTGGCTTCTAGCGCCTAAAGTCCCGGCCATCTTGCCGATCTCGTTAACCATACGATTTACCGCCTTATGAAATGCCTCAAGCCCCACTGCCACCACGTACTGATCGGGTTCAAATTCGGGTGCATCTTCCACCTTTAAGCTGGTATATGTAGTACGGTTCATGACCTCTATGGCTGCTGGGATGAGCCTGGAATTAAAAACGCGATCAGCCAGTTCAGATGCATCTTTAAAGGAATCAAAGGAGATGAGCATTGTCTCCATTTTCTCGGGCAATGGGAGCAACTTCAACGTCATTTCACATAGAATCCCCAGGCTCCCCATAGACCCCACCACAAGCTTAGAAGTATCATACCCCGAGACATTTTTAGCCGTCTTGCCTCCAGCACCCGCAATTGCCCCGGTGGGAGTCACAAGCCTTACGCCCAGGATCATATCCCGCGGCAGGTTGTAAAGTAGCCGCCTTGGGCCCGATGAATTGGCAGCTATGACACCGCCAATTGTGGCGGTATCTGCAGAAGAAGGGTCAATGGGCAAAAAACTTCCGCTGTGGGACCTGTCCGAACAAATTTCTTCATCTGCTTCAGTGCTCAAATCCTCCAAGGGCAGATAGCACCGGTCTTCCTGGGTTGCCAGCCTTGCCTGTATATCCCTGAATTTAACCCCCGCCTCTACCGTAATGGTGAGGTTTGCTGTATCAACATCAATCATCTTGTTCATACGGGAAGTGCAAATCACCAGGGCCAGGCTTTTCGGTGGATTCCCCATTGCCATCTTTGAACCGCTTCCTCTCACAACAATGGACAAATTCTCACTGTTTGCAATCTCAACCACCTGGGAAACCTGCTGGGTATTTTCAGGGAACAACACCGCCTTTGGCTCCATCTTGTCCACAACATAATCATTCACGGCCTCCGGGTCGGTCTTTATATACTCATGACCTACGATTCCTGCAAGCCTTTCTGCTATATCTTTAAAGTCTGCCACATCAAAACTCCTTAGTATGAGTGAAAAATCCTTTGCCGCTCGAAAAGTTCCTTGAGCTAAGTACTACTGCACACAAACTGGCTCTGGGATCATCTTGCCGGGATTGATTATATCATCCGGGTCGAACGCTTTTTTGATCCCTCGCTCAAATTCCAGATCGTTTTCACAAAAGATAAACGATGTTTCCTTCAACTTTTCAAGCCCAACGCCGTGCTCGCCACTAATGGTCCCCCCTGCATCTGCACAGGCCTTTAAAATATCCGTAGACGCCTTGAGGACCCTACTCAATTCTTCCTTGTCGCGCTCGTCGAACATGATGAGCGGATGAAGATTTCCATCGCCTGCATGAAATACATTTCCAATAGGAAGATTATACTTCTTGCCAATTTCTATAACCTTGCCTAATACTTCGGGTAGCTTGGTCCGCGGCACTGTCCCGTCACAACACATATAACTGGGCCTCACCTGCCCAACCGCGCCGAACGCTCCCTTCCTTCCTGCCCAGAGCAGCGCTCTTTCGGCCTCGTCTTTTGCCAATCTTACATCACGGACATTGTTTCGCTTGCATATTTCCATAACCTCCTGGACCTTCTCGTCCATACCCTCTGGCATTCCGTCAAGCTCAATAAGTAATACTGCCGCAGCGTCCAATGGGTATCCCACCTTGATGGTCTCTTCCACGGCCCGCATCACCGGGTTATCTATCATTTCAAGGGTTGCGGGGACAATACCCTCCGCAATAATAGCCGAAACCGTGTTGGCCCCGTCTTGAATGGAATCATATACGGCCAGCATGGTCTTAACGGCCTCAGGTGCCCTCTCTAACTTGAGCATGATTTTAGTCACCAGACCCAGCGTGCCCTCGCTACCCACGATAATGCCCAAAAGGTCATAACCGGGGTTATCCCGGGCCTTCCCTCCGTTCCAAACGACTGTCCCATCGTTCAACACAATCTCAAGCCCGAGTATGTGGTTTGAGGTCACTCCGTATTTCAGACAATGAGGACCGCCCGAGTTCTCTGAAATATTGCCCCCAAGTGTAGACACCTTTTGGCTTGCCGGGTCAGGTTGATACACAAAGCCTTTTTTTAGAACCTCTGTCTGGAGGTCCAGGGTGATAATCCCCGGTTCTACCGTAACTGTTCGATTTCCAATATCAATATCCAGGATATGGTTCATGCGCGAAAAGTGGACTACAATGCCACCCTTAATGGGGATTGAGCCGCCAGTCAAGTTAGTTCCTGACCCTCGTCCCAGGATGGCAATTTTTTCTTTATAGGCAAGGGACATGATCTTTGATACTTCCTCTGTTGAACTTGGCAAAACCACCACTTCGGGCATTGCTTTTTCGAGAGAGGCATCATAACTGTAGAGCATAAGATCCATTTCCGAGGTTAAGACATACTCTGAGCCCACGATCTCTTTCAGGTGATCTATGAGGTCTTGTTTTTCCATCAATTATTCCTCCATTAATATTATATAGTTATTGGATTTTTCTATGGCGGTCATGATTTTTTCAGCTATACCCTAGTCTCTCAACGACAAGCAATTTTAAAACCTAATCATATTAGAAAGTTATTTATAGCTTTCTTAACATCTCAATAGGAGTCCGGGCATTCCGACTGCCTCCCCCTTTTGCAAAGGGGGATTGAGGGGATTCCTTTAATTATAGGCTAGACTTATTGAGAACTTACTATCCTTCTGTGTGCGAATACTTGCAGTATTCCGCGCATACATAATTTGGTGGTCAGGTGCTGCCGGATTCGGGCCTTCAATTGATCCCTGGCCATCAAGGGTAAAATATTCCCAAAAAAAATAGGGAAGGGATTTGACCATCCCTTCCCGCATAATTCTTCAAT
>MVDB01000190.1 GCA_002050025.1 Desulfobacteraceae bacterium 4484_190.2 | reverse complement strand
GCATTTACTGCGCTGGATTCGTCTTGGTGAACGATGCCCATAATCAGATCGGCAAAATCCTCTCGGGTCTGGCGCCCAATTCGGCCCATCATGCCAAAGTCTAAGTAACAGATAACATTATCCGGTAGAATAAATATATTGCCGGGATGCGGGTCTGCATGAAAAAAGCCGTGAACAAAAATCTGCTTCATGATCAGATCAGCGCCCCTTGCTGCAATCTTCTCTTTATCAAAGCCTCTTTTTTCCAGCAGGTCGATTCTGGAGACCTTAATGCCTACTATTTTCTCCATTGTGAGAACACGGTCTGTTGTCACTCCTCGATAGACTTTAGGGACGTAAACAGTGTGTTCGCCCTTAAAATGTTTTGAAAAAGTCTGCATGTGAGAGGCCTCGGCAGTATAATCCATCTCTTTTTCCAGGGTGCGGGCAAATTCTTCCACGACCTTGGTGGGGCGATGGACATTCCAACCTTCAAGGTGCCGTTCCATCAAAGTGGCTAAGTGCAGCATGATCTCCATGTCCACTTCAATGGTCTTCCGAATTCCTGGCCTCTGGACCTTGACAACCACCTCCTCATCTTCGGCAAGCAGAGCCTCATGGACCTGCCCAAGTGAGGCAGAAGCCACGGGAGTCTCATCAAAATTCATAAAAATGTCTTGAAGAGGAGCGCCAAGCTCTGTTTCAATAATTTTCTTGGCTTGGTCAAACCCAAATGGGGGCACATTATCCTGTAATTTCCCCAGCTCTCGGATGAACTCAACAGGCAACAGGTCTGGGCGGGTGGAGAGGATTTGACCCATCTTAATAAAAGTAGGGCCGAGTTCTTCCAGGGCCATTCTTACCCTTTCGGCACGAGATAACCTTCCGATTTTTTCACGGCGCTTTCTCGAAATCATCTGCAGGCCGATCTCTAAATACTGTTCAATTTTCAGTGTATCCACCAGGTCACCGAAACCATACTTAAAAAGCACGGTCAGGATCTGGCGATAGCGTTGAACATGGCGGTATGTCCTGCCTATAATTCCAATTCTACGAATAATCATTTTTTTACCTTTTAAATCTTAGATTCCCCCTCCTTTTTTGCAAAGGGGGATTAAGGGAGATTTTTGAGACTCCGTTTAGTCTCTTCATACCCTACAACAATGGCTTCCTGTGCCCGATTGAATTCAAGAAACCTGATATGACCCAGGTCTGGTTGAATCAGCAGGTCGGGAGGATCTGTTTTCAGCCTTGCAGTGGTAATCTGGGCCTCCATTATATTGATCGAGTTTATTATTATCTCAAAAATATTTGGCACAGGATCTCTGGACATCCATTGCCGTAAGTGCGTTAACGCCGGGATATCAAGCGTATCGAACCTTTTGTGCAGGGCATCCAGTATTCCGCTCCCTTTGGTGGAGTCATACGCAGTTCTTGTGCCCGGGGTAAATACACCGCGATTGGGGATGGGGTTTTTTTTTGTTCTCCTCTTCGCAATAATACCGTGATTGAGATTAACTGCTATAACGAAATCGGCACCCATCTTCCTTACAACACTCACGGGAATGGGATTGACCAATCCTCCATCGACCAAAATCGCACTGTTATTCCAGGTATAGATATACTGGCCCTTACGGCCTCAATAATGTCCCCATCATTAATAACCACCTCGTTTCCGGTGGCAAGATCGGTCGATACGGCACAAAAGGGGAGGTGGAGATCTTCAATATTTTTTTCTCCTACATTGCTTCGGATAAATTCAGCAATTCTATTACCGTCGATCAATCCGGACTTGGGGAAGACGACATCAAGTAAAAAAGTGATCTTTTTCCAGTCGAGCTGGAGGACAACGTCCTTGAGGGAGTCGATCCTTCCAGAAGCATAGACAGCCCCCACCACCGCACCGGCACTGGTTCCGGCAACATAATCCAAACGGATGCCAGCCTCATTCAGAGCCTTAATCACCCCAATATGTGCCCACCCGCGGGCAGAACCGCTGCCAAGGGCTATACCTATCTTTCTCCGCAATTCCTCAACCCCTTTTTAGACAGGATAACCCCGCGGAACGTGGGGTAATCCTGTCTGAATATTAGTCATTCCTCGGGAGATGGGAGTAACTGCACCCAATTCGAAAACCTTAAAGCACTAAACCTAATTATTCAGCCGTTTCCTCTTTTTCGAGACCCTTCAGCCTTTTTTCAATCTTGCTGATGTCTTCTTTTGTGGCCAAATTCATTTTTCCCAGAACCTTCTCCACTATGCCTTCCATCTTTGTTTCCAGGTCTTTTTTTGCTTTTTCGGACTTTTTCACCAGTTCATCGACCAGTTCTTTACCTTCCTTCTCAGTCATCTCTCCCTTTTCCGTTAACTCCTTGGCCATTTCCTCGATTTTGTCTCTGGTCATGGCGGCCAATCCTACCCCTGTCAGCATAGTCTTCTTGATAATATCAAACATGATTTTGCTCCTTTCTAAAAATATTGTTAGATTACCTTGACCGGATAAGCAGCAAAGGCCGGTCTGCACGATTCAAAATGCCCGCAGCCACACTACCATAGAACACCCGGGACAAACCGCTCCGACCGTGACTGGCGATAGCAATAAGGTCCACATTTTCGCCATCAGCAGCAGCTATGATCGCGTCTACGATAGGGCCATTAACAACACGCACCTTGGACTCAATCCCTTTTTCGCGGAACTCCCCTTTTATGCCAGCGAGATAGACTTCCGCCTGCTTATTTTTTTGCTCCATTTCTTCCTTATACTGCGCATAAAAAGCCGTTTCAGATCCTGCTATAAAAGTACTCGGCTCGATCACTTTAAGGAAAACCACTTTTGCGTCAAAGCGCTGTGCCAGTTCTTCAACATGCTTTAATATAGATTCCGCTCTTTTTGAACCGTCTAAAGGGGTTAGTATTGATTTATACATAGCACAATCCTCCTTCCTATCATGGATGCGACGACTCAGGCCGTCTGGTTATGTTTCCACCCAATGTTCAGTTCTCGCTTTTATACCCTTATAGGTTCAAGAACCGCTCCCAATTCCCATCAGCAATCTTTACGAGTTAAATATCTCCGCCAAAAATCGCTTTTTTGTCGGCGATAAGGTTATGCATTCCCATGACCTGATACATTTTGAGGAGTGAAATGAGCCAACTGATTGTTGACTCTGCTCCCTGGTTTTCATTGACTCCATCCGGTTGAAGGCCATCGCAGCACCCACCTGTTTCAAAATCATACAGGGCTACATTGAGATCATTTCGGCCAAGAAACCATCCCAGGCAGCGCTGGGCCTCTTGAAACCATTTGATGTCTCCTGTTGCTACATAGACATCAATGCAGGCATCAATAAGGCTCATGGCCTCTATGGGTTGCTGGTCAAAGTTTGCCTTTTCACCACCTCGCTTATACCACCCTGAGTTCCCGATGACGGATAGATGCCCGTCTTCGGCAGTTTGTATCTGGAGGAGCCATTCAAGTATACGTGTCCCTGTCTCGAACATCTCAGGATCCGGTATCCACTGGCCTGCCAGTACCATTGCATGGGGAATTTTTGCATTTGCATAGGTAATGGTGTTTTCACACCACAACCATCCCTCACTGTACTTGTCCTTAATAAGGCGGAATAGTTTTTCCGCCAGTTCCGTCCTGAGCCTGCGGACTTGTGAGTCTCCACCGTATTTGTTGAGATAGGCATCAAGACCGATAACGCTGAATGCCCACGAGCGAGGCGAACAAAAGTCCTCCAGGCGAATGAGCCCATCATGAAATAACCGCATGGCCATATTGCGTATGCCATCGTTAGGGGCAAACTTGACCGCTATGCCGAGAGCCCAGATGGCCCTCGCATGGGAATCTTCGCTGCCGCCATCCTCCAGCCATCGCCTGTCATAGGAAAGAAAATTTCTGAACCTGCCCTTTTCCGGATTGAAGGCAAAGTGGAGAAAGGCAAGATACTTTTTTAGAATCGGCAGGATCGTTTTGTCCTTACGCAGCGAGTAATATATGCACAGGGCAATAAGGGCCCTTGCATTGTCATCGGTACAGTAACCGTGATTCAGGTTCGGGACATTGTACGTGGCATGCTGGAGAATACCTGTGTCATCTGTTATGCTCTTCATGTGGAAAAGATCTATCTCGGGAAGTTCGTCCAGGACCTGACGATCTTGCCTGGCCACTGTCAGATCTCCGGGAATTTGCCTCCGGAGTTTCCAGACTTCCGAGATTAGATCCAGGTGCCCACGTGCCACTTCCTTGAAGACCATTGATCTTCCATATTGGTATGCCCGCGAGCGCATTTCGTCCCGTTCCTGATTGTTTTCCAGGAGTCTTATGATTTTCAGCGCCATCGAGTCAGGATCGTTAAAGGGGACAAGTCTCCCACGTCCGTCACCGAGGACTTCTTCTGCATACCAGAATGATGTCGAGACGATCGCGGCGCCAACTCCAATGGCATAGGCAAGTGTGCCTGAAGTTATCTGCTCCTTCTCTAAATATGGTATGGCATAGATCTTTGCACTCTGGAGATACTGTATTAATGTTTCATCCGATACGAACTGGTTCTGAAATATGATATGGTCCTGGATATCCATTTGGATTGCCAGTTGCTGGAGACTATGCCTGTAGGCATCGCCTGCAATTTCCTTAACATGGGGGTGGGTTTGCCCCAAGACCACGTATACGACTTCGGGGGATTTTTCAATGACGGCGGGCATTGCCTTTATCATATTTTCTATTCCCTTACTGGGGCCAAGGAGCCCAAAGGTAAGTATCATATCTCTGCCCTTAATGCCGAAAAGATTGTTATACTTACCTGGCTTTCCAAATGAAGCGTTTGGGATTCCATGGGGGATAAATGAAATCTTATCCTCTGGTACACCATAGATATGGACAAGCAGTTCTTTCGCCTTATGGCTCATGACCAGCAAGCGATCAGAAAATCGGGCTATTTCTTTTATGATGGCCTTTTGCCCGAGGGTAGGTTCTCTGACAACGGTGTGGAGGTTGGTAATGACGGGCATACGCAAGGCCTTCAGCATATGAAGGATATACGATCCGTCCTCCCCGCCGAATATACCAAATTCGTGCTGGAGAATGGCAACTTCATACTGATTGGCATTGAGGAAATCAGCGGCCCAGTAGTAATCTGCCTGAACATTTGCCCGGACACTGAATTTGACGCGGTCAGGATAGCCATACCCTTCGGGTATATCGTCCATGGCGACCACGATAAGGTCAGAATTTTTTTCTATCTCCAGGGCAAGTGCATTACAGAGGTTGGTTGTATAGGTGGCAATTCCACACCGGCGTGGTAGATAGTTGCCGATTACCGATATCCTTGATACCTTAGCACTTCTTTTGGTTTCCACCATGCGATATATCTTTCCTCCGCTCTTTTGGTTTTTTCTACTGCATCAGGCTTTTTTCATAGAATCTAATAATTCTCTGACCGGAATAGAGGCAAAACCTGACCTGGTATCAGACATCCCATAGGGTATGATCAAGTCACCATTGTGAATGATGGAACCACAGGTATAAACCACATTAGGCACATAGCCGTTCCGTTCTTCCTCATTGGGGGTAATGAGAGGCTCAGGCAGCCACCCGGCTATTTTTGCCGGGTCGTCCAGGTCTAAAAGCAGGGCACCGATGGAGTACTGCCTCATTGGCCCTACACCGTGTGTCAACAGGATCCATCCCTCTTCGGTTTCGATGGGGGCCCCGCAATTCCCGACCTGTACAAACTCCCATGGTCCGGAGGGTTCCCGTATAATGCGGGATTCTTGCCAGAAATGCATGTGGTCCGAAAACATGATGTGATTGTTTTCTCCATCCTGTCTGGAGGCCATCACGAATTTTCCATTGACGCGTCTCGGGAAGAGGGCCATTCCCTTGTTCTGGACTGCTTTACCGTTGAGGGTCAGGATCTTAAAGGTGACAAAATCTTTTGTCTGGATCATTTGAGGTAAAATAGTACGGCCATTGTATGCAGTGTATGTAGCGTAATAGGTTGCATCTCCATCATCATCAACAAAGCGTACAAATCTGGCATCTTCGATCCCCATGCTCTCATTCTCTGACACAGGAAAAAT
>MVDB01000189.1 GCA_002050025.1 Desulfobacteraceae bacterium 4484_190.2 | reverse complement strand
ATATGGCATGCTCGTGCCAAGGTAAACCCGAAACCTTGGGATTCCATGTAAATAGGGATGAAAATGGCTATTGTTACCCAGTGGGTGATCGCACACCGTGAAAGTCCCGCCTGAGTAAAGGTCAGCCACTCCCGCTAAAGACGGGATCTTCGACTGCTCAATAGTGAATTCCACGTGCAAACTGGGTAACCGGGGTAGGAAGCTGGACGGAACAAGGGTTTTCCGTCATGGCGGGATATTGAGCCCCGAAAAATGTATCAAGAAAACGGGAACGTGAATCAATAGGCGCACTAAATTGACAAGCAAGGCCTAAAGATCATAATGCGCTTCCGATGTATTTTGATTTTATTTTATTGCCGTGACATATTACTTGTTGAGATAGCGAAAGAGTACATAAGAGGTTGTTATCATGAAACAATTTAAAATTGTTGTGGAAAAGCACCCTGATACATATGTTGCATATCCCTTAGGGTTAAAGGGTATTGTAGTTGGCGAAGGAGACTCTTACGAGGCGGCGCTGAACGATGTAAAGTCGGCAATTCTGTTTCACATCGAGACGTTTGGTTCTGAGGCTATAGAAATTGATCCTCCTATCTTGGAGGCATTTATTGCGGAAGCAAGGATAGCCGTTAATTTTAAATCCTATCTATAATAATTGGTGGGCGTCGAAGAAACCGTTGACCTCGGACAGATAGAAACAGTGGCGTTTTGGAAAGTAATTTTTTAAAAAATCATTCTAATTACCTCGAATCTCATCGACTTATACCCGCTGCTGATGATTGCGTCGGATGCAGAAATATAGGAAAGGAACATCATGGATATTCAGACACTCACAACCTTCTTCATGTGGTGTACAATCATAAATGGAGGCATTTTGATTCTGTGGATAGCGTTCTGCGTGTTCACCCCCGATTCAGTATATCGCACGCAAAGCAAACGGTTTCCCATTCCCCGAGAAACCTTCAATGTGGTCATCTACTCGTTCCTCGGGTTGTTCAAAATTTTCTTTCTGGTCTTCAATATCGTTCCCTACGTGGCCCTGCTGATCATTGGATAAGCAGGAGCATTCAACAAGAAGAGTATCCAAGTGTGGTCCTAAAGGTCGCGCCTGATGCTCCTGAGCCCTCAGCAGGCAGGAATAAATATGTCTCATGATCACAACCATCAAATAAGCAATTACAATCGCGCATTTGCTATTGGCGTTATGCTCAATGTCATTTTTGTTGCCATTGAAGCAGGCTATGGAGTTACGGCAGGATCTTTGGCCCTGATAGCAGACGCTGGGCACAACCTGAGCGATGTGCTGAGCCTATTGATCGCCTGGGGTGCTGCTTTGCTGGCTACGAAACCCGCAACTGAGAAAAGGACGTATGGTTTCCGCAAGGTAACGATAATGGCTTCTCTATCCAGCGCAATATTGCTAATTGTTGCGCTGGGCGGCATTACATGGGAAGCCATTGGCCGATTCTTCGATCCAAAACCGGTAGAGGGGGTGACCGTTATCGTAGTTGCTGCCATTGGCGTTGTTATTAATACAATCACAGCGTTGCTTTTTGTATCCGGTCAGAAACACGACTTGAATATCAGGGGTGCATTCCTCCATATGGCCGCCGATGCTGGTGTTTCATTCGGTGTTGTCGTGGCGGGTATAATTATTATGGTCACAGGCTGGTTGTTGATTGATCCTCTAATTAGTCTTTTTATCGTAGCTGTTATCCTCGTTGGCACTTGGTCTTTGCTGCGTGATTCGGTGAATCTTGCCATAGATTCTGTTCCTAAAGGTATTGATATGGCTGGAATAAAAAAATACTTAACCAGACTTGAAAACGTTTCTCAGATACATGATCTGCATGTTTGGGCTCTGAGTACAACGGAAGTTGCTCTGTCTGTTCATTTGATTATAGTTGACGAATCCTTGAAAAATGATTTTCTGCCTAAACTACAACAACAGTTACATGATCGTTTCAGCATAGAACATTCTACGATACAGGTTGAAAGACAAGATGATGGTCCTTGTATGTTAAACAAGAACGGGTGCATATAAAAGGGCTGATTTCCAGACCCTAAGTGAAGGAGGATTTATGAAGAGCTACCGAAAAGAACTATGGCTTGAAATTCCTACTCGGAGGGATTTTATCAACATCACATCCCAGGTCGAAAACTGTTTGCGGGAAAGCAACATCCGGGAAGGTTTAGCGCTGGTAAACGCGATGCATATAACCGCATCTGTATTTATCAATGATGATGAGCATGGGCTTCATCAGGACTACGAGGATTGGCTGGAGGGACTGGCCCCACATGCGCCAATCAGTCGGTATCGCCACAATCGGACCGGAGAGGACAATGGAGATGCTCACCTGAAGAGGCAGATAATGGGGCGGGAAGTGATGGTTGCGGTGACGGATGGACGATTAGACTTTGGCCGGTGGGAGCAGATTTTTTATGGGGAGTTTGACGGGCGGCGCAGAAAGCGGGTATTGGTAAAGATTATAGGGGAGTGAAGGGAAGGGGTCCCAACGCATAATCGCTAAGCTGTTTTTGCCCAGGACGGAATGAAAAAAATGAACATCGAACATCCAACGTCCAACATCCAACATTGAATAGGAAAAGATGAAGAAACAGATCTCTTGATATTCCATATTACCTCCTTCACGTTATGATGAGTTTTTTTGATTAACTGGTTTAATATCATGTCTATCCATGTCTGTCGAAGCGGAGCGTAGATCCCTCTGTCGGGGCCCCTCGGAACTGTTACAAGAATGTTAGCTGTCTAAATCCTCTAAAATTTCCAACAGCTTATTGCTTGTTTCCGGGGACAAACCAAGGTTGTTCAACTCTGCCTTGAGATCAATCAACGTGCCATAGCCACCGAAGTACCCGTTTATGCGGGCCGCAACCGTTGAATTTACAAAATCTTCGGTGGCAGGGTATATGGCGCTGAACTCTTTCATAAGGGCTGGCCTTTGCCTTAGCAGGTACTTCTGATGATATGCTTCGGCCAGGTAAAACTTTGATGCCGGGACAATTTCAGTGTAGATTTTAGTATTGCGCTTTGCTGCCTCCCGGTTTCTCGTTTCCACGGCCAGCCTTTTCTGCTCCTCACTGTGAAAATAGATTGCGGACATGTACTGCCGTGACAAGGATGGCATCGTTGGGTTGTGGCTCTCCCAAAAAATGCCAAGCAGCTCCTCATAGGAGATCGTGGTCCGGTCGTAATCGATCTGGATTGCTTCGGTGTGATCGCCTAGTTTTTTTTGGTACAGGCGTATCTCCCCCTTTCTTTTTCACAAATTTTAGCGCAACTGAATTGATACAGTAGCGAAATCCTGTAGGCTGTGGTCCATCGTTAAAAACATGTCCGAGGTGGGCGCCACATCTGCTGCACAACACTTCCGTCCTTTTCATAAAAAGACTGCTATCATCAGCCATTTCAATGCTTTTGTTAGAAAATGGAGCCCAAAAGCTTGGCCACCCTGTGCCGGAATCGAACTTTGTATCCGAGCTGAACAGGACATTGCCACAGCACACACATTGAAAAACGCCTTTTTCTTTAAAGTTATTATATTTCCCCGTAAAGGGTGTTTCAGTCCCTTTTTCACGGGTAATACGATATTGTTCCGGTGTAAGAAGCTTGTGCCATTCTTCATCGGTTTTGACTATTTTTTCAGGCATGTCTGCCTCCGTAAGGCTCTGTGGTTGAAGATAGTTTTCAGCCAGGATTTCTGGCTGCCGATAATCAACCAAAAGGGCCGCAAATACGAGAACATTTATAAAAATAAAAAGTTTAATCAACTTCTTATTCATTCTAAGTCTCCCTTTCTAAAACTGCAAGCAAGCCTATAAGGTAGGCTGGCATTTAATCTCCTTGACCACGTGCAGCCGGGTCTCTCCTTGTAAGCCCTTTAATGGAACCTCAAGAGATTTTTTTATTATGGTGTCCTTATCAATATAGCGATAAACAGAATCGGATATAACCACCTCGTCCCCTTTGGCTGCGGATTGAATGCGCTGTGTGATGTTTACGGCTGATCCCACAATCCCATACTTGGCCCTGGATTCAGAGCCAATATTTCCAACTACAACCTCGCCTGTGTTTACACCAATGCCCATCTTAAGTTCAGGAAGCCCCTTTTCCCCTATCTCCGCATTGAATTGCTCCATACTTCCCTGCATTTCAAGAGCGCAGCATACGGCCCGATATATCATTGGCTCAACAGGACCTTCGAGGGGGTCAAAAAACACAAGCATACCATCGCCAAAAAAATCTACAATTATCCCTTGATGTTTTTGGGCGATTTCAATTATATGAGAAAAATAGTGATTCAAGATGCTTATTGTCGCCTCTGGGCTTAGGGATTCCGATAGAGGCGTAAAACCCCGAATATCAGACATTAAAATGGCAACTTTGCGGTTCTCCCCACCGAGGCGGCTTGCTTCCGGACGGCGCATCAGGTCCCTGGCAATCTTCTGGTCCACGTACCGTCCGAAGGTGTTAGTAATAAAATCTCTTTCTTTTAAGCCCTTGATCATGGTGTTGAAGCTTCGTGTCAATTGAGCAATTTCATCCTTGCCGCTTGCAGAAAGAGGATCAACGTAATTGCCTTCTGCGACCTGTTCCGCTGCCTGAGAAATCTCCTTTATTGATCCGGCCATTTTTCCTGCAACAAATCTAATAATCAGTAAGATAAATACAATAGAGATTGTCCCGACTATAGCGTAATAAAAGCGAAATTTTACTATGGAAGCAAAAATCTTTTCACCTGGTGCAAACATTATAATAACCCATGGGGCATGCTTAATCCTGTAAAAGCCGCTCACCAGATCCGGAGGATGCCCTGGGCCAAGATAGGTTCCAAATGGCTTTTCTTTCATATTTTCCAGGACCGCCAATTCAACGGGATCGTTCGTTTCTCCAAGTTGGGTACGGCCTTTCATCGCTTTAGTATGAGCTAAATACCGACCTGATTGATCCACCAGACAGGCCAACTCACTTTGCCACCAGCCTAACTTTATAATATCCTGCATGAGGTAATCAAAACGGAGCGAAACTTCCAACCTGCCAACCAGGCTGTCTGATTCATCTTTAAGATCTGAAATCAGCGTAACGGTTTTCTTCCCTGTTTGAGCATCGTAACGTGGGGGAGTTACTCCTGATATTCTCGCCCGGTGAAAACGCATCATTTTTCTTCCGGACATGCGAGGTCCATGACTCATCATGGGCATTTGTTCTACGCTGTCTTCAAAACACTCCAGATTGACTTCTGTAACCCCTTCCAGTTCTTTTAACTGTTCAAGGAGCCACTCCTGTATCACAAAATCACCCTGGTACCCGCTCGTTTTATGGAACATATTAATCCACTCAATCGGCCGGCTTAGTCTCATGTCGATATAATGAGCAGCCCGCTGGAGCTTGAGGACCCCACCTTCTCGCCACTCATTCAGCATAGTTTCTCTTGCATAGAGAAAACCAACAAAGCCAGCAAGGAGAAGAAGCAAGGCCACGGGTAGTAACAAAAAAAGGGCAAGACGTTGTTGCAGACTTTTGATCATGATGAAGTTCTCATATGCAATTTAGTTTTTCAACCGCCATCCCTTCCACAGGCCATAGATTGCAGGAACCACAATCAGAGTGAGTATGGTGGCACTCACCATGCCCCCCACCATGGGGGCAGCTATGCGTTTCATCACCTGGGAACCAGTGCCGTGGCCCCACATGATGGGCATGAGTCCCGCCATGATCGCTACGACGGTCATCATCTTAGGCCGCACCCGCAAGGCTGCGCCTTCCTCAATGGACTCGTAAAGGTGTTTACGATTGAAATTTTCACCATACCGGGCCTTGAAATCCTGGTATGACAGGTCCAAATAGATCAGCATCACCACCCCGGTCTCAGCAGCCACCCCCGCTAAGGCAATAAACCCTACCCCCACGGCCACACTCATGTTGTAACCTAAAAAATACATCAACCAGAGGCCACCGGTAAGAGAAAATGGAACACTCATCATAACAATGAGACTGTCGCCAATGTTCTTGAAGTTGAAGTAGAGCAACAGAAAAATGATTAGCAGGGTCAGCGGAACAACGATCATAAGCCGTTTCTGCGCCCTCACCATGTATTCGTACTGCCCGCTCCAGACCAGGCTGTATCCGGGGGGCAGCTTGATCTTATCTCGTATCACCTGCTGCGCCATTTTGACATAAGTGCCCACATCAATGTCTCTAATGTCTACGTAGACCCAGGCATTGTTGCGGGCGTTTTCGCTCTTGATAGCGGGCGGGCCTTTGACGATGCGAATATCGGCCAGTTGAGTGATCGGTACCTGGGCGCCCAGAGGGGTCGGAACCAGGATGCGCCGCAATTTTTCCGGTGTGTCCCTGAGTTCAGAACCATAGCGCAGGTTTACCGGGTAGCGCTCCAGGCCTTCAACAGTCTGGGTGATATTCATTCCTCCAACCGCGGTCATGATAATGTCTTGAATATCTCCTACTGTAAGCCCATATCGTGCGGCCTCTAAGCGTTTAATACGAAAGTCCAAAAAATTGCCGCCGGTAACCCGCTCCGAATAGACACTCAGTGTCCCCGGCACATTCCTGAGTACTGCCTCCACCTTCTCTCCGAGATCGCTTAACACCCCCAGGTCTTCCCCCATGAGCTTGATCCCCACCGGGGTCTTGATGCCGGTGGAAAGCATGTCCACTCGTGTCTTAATCGGCATGGTCCAGGCGTTGGTCAGTCCGGGAAACTGGATGGCTTTATCAAGTTCACTAACCAGTTTTTCCATTGTCATGCCCTCCCGCCATTCGGATTCGGGTTTCAGCATAATAACGGTCTCAATCATAGACAGCGGCGCTGGGTCCGTTGCTGTTTCCGCGCGGCCGATTTTGCCAAAGACGTGGTGGACTTCAGGGAAGGAGGCGATGATGCGATCGGTCTGCTGCAGAAGCTCCTTGGCCTTTGTTATTGAAATACCCGGGAGGGTGGTAGGCATGTAGAGTAGATCTCCTTCATTAAGCGGCGGCATGAACTCGGAGCCGATCCGCTGCCAGGGAAAGTAACTCAAGGCAAGGACCGCAACCGCCAGGAGGACCACCAAAATCTTGGCCTTGAGCACCAGCTTGATAATGGGATGGTAAATCCAGACGAGGAAACGGTTCACTGGGTTTTTGTGTTCAGGCCGGATTTTGCCGCGGATCAAATAGCCCATGAGTACTGGCACAATTGTTATGGCCAGTAATGCGGCGCCCATCATGGCATATGTCTTGGTAAAAGCCAAGGGTTTGAAGAGCCGGCCTTCCTGGGCCTCCAGGGTGAAGACCGGCAAAAAACTTATGGCAATGATCAAAAGAGAGAAGAACAGGGCCGGCCCTACCTCTTTGGAGGCATCCAGGATCAGGTCCCAGTGAGGTTTTTTCCCGTCATCCTTTTCAATATGCTTGTGGGCGTTTTCGATCATGACAATGGCGCCATCCACCATGGCGCCGATGGCAATGGCAATACCGCTCAAACTCATAATGTTGGCGTTGATGCCCTGCTGCTGCATGATCATAAGGCTGATGAAAATTCCCACCGGCAGGGTGAAAATCGCCACAAAGGCACTGCGGAGGTGAAACAGAAAGATAATGCAGACCAGTGTTACAATGACAATCTCTTCAATAAGCGTCTTTTTCAGGTTGTCGACGGCCCGCAGGATCAGGCCGGAACGATCGTAAACGGGTATGATGCGGACTCCTTCGGATTACCGCCAGGGCATTTTCACCATAACGCATGATAATGACTCCCCCCACCGCTTCTCCGGTACCGTTGTAGTCGGCAAGCCCACGCCTGAGCTCCGGGCCAATCTTAATGGTGGCCACGTTACGGAGCAAAATGGGAGTCCCTCGTTTATTTATTTTTAGAGGAATGTTTTGGAGGTCTTCTATGCCTTTAATGTATCCTAGGCCCCTCACCATAAACTCGGTTTCGCCCATCTCCACAAGCTTGCCGCCCACATCATTATTGCTGCGCTGTATGGCCATCCTGATCTTTTGCAAAGGAATATTGAATGCTACCAGTTTGTTGGGATCCACAATGACTTGGTACTGTTTGACAAACCCGCCGATGGAAGCCACTTCGGCCACGCCGTTCACGCTGGTGAGCTCATAGCGCAGATACCAGTCCTGGATGGAACGAAGTTGCGACAGATCATGCCGGTCACTCTCGAGAATGTACTCGTAAACCCAGCCCACACCGGTGGCATCAGGCCCTAGTGTCGGGTTAACGCCCTCGGGCAGCCTGCCGGAAACAAAATTCAGATACTCCAGAACCCGACTGCGGGCCCAGTACATGTCGGTTCCGTCTTCAAAGATTATGTAAACGAAAGATAACCCGAAAAAAGAATAGCCCCGCACCACCTTGGCAAAAGGCACCGCTAACATGGCCGTGGTGAGCGGATAGGTGACCTGGTCTTCCACCACCTGGGGCGCCTGGCCGGGGTATTCGGTAAAGATGATGACCTGGACATCGGAGAGGTCCGGAATAGCATCCAGGGGGATCTTTAACATGGCATACAGGCCCCCCAGAATGATAAACACGGTACCAAGGATCACCAGGAATTTATTCCTGATGGAAAGCTCGATGATTTTCTCGATCATTTCAGATTCCTTTCGCTGTTTTAGTCACTACCGGGTGCCCGCTTGCGCAACTCCAGCATCTTCTGAATGGCCTCTCTCAAACGACTTTCCGAATCCAGCATGAACTGGGCCGATACCACAATCTCTTCCCCTTCATGGAGTCCTTTCAGCACCTGGAATTCATTCCCATTGCCCTCAATGCCGATTTTTACCTCACGAGGCTGGAATTTTCCTTTACCAAGATAGATAAAGACCACCTTCCGGATGCCGCTGTCAATCACTGCCTCCTGGGGGATAACCAGACTGCTTTTGGCAATGACTGATTTCAGATAGACATTGGCATACATGCCTGGTTTGAGTTGATAGCCAGGATTCTTAAATTCGAGTCGTAATTTAGCTGTCCTGGTCTTTACTTCTAAAAAAGGGTAAATATAAAGTACTTTTCCTTTGAATCGTTTTCCAGGGATATATGAGAGGTCCATCTCAGCAGGCATACCCTGTCGGACCCAGGGTAGCTCATATTCATAAATATCAACATCTACCCAAATATTAGACAGGTCAGCAATCACATATTGGTGCTCTCCGGCCTTGACGTAGTGTCCCTTGAAGGCCTTCTTCTCTGTAATCACTCCGGAAGCTGGTGAAAAAATAGTCAGGGTTTTTTGAATCTTCCCGGTGTCTTTTATCCGTTCAATTTGTTTTTCAGTAAGATCCCAATACCGGAGTCGGGTCCGGGAAGCCTCTATAAGTCGTTTAGCGCCATCACGGATACTGGGATAGCGACTGCTGCAAAGTCTGCCGCATTGCTGGACTGCAAGCAGGTATTCCTCCTGGGCCGTAACCAGTTCCGGGCTGTAAATGTCAAAAAGAGGCTGCCCTTTTTTGACCTTATCACCCACAAAATCTACATAGAGTTTTTCAATCCATCCGTTGAACTTGGTGTTCACCGTATAGACCTTCCTCTCATTATATGTGATGGAGCCGTAGGTCCGGATGTTTTTAACAAGCCGTTTACGCTCAACCCGAGCCAGACGGACGCCCATATTTTGCATGGTCACTGGATCGATACGGATAACTGATGCAGGTTCCTTGTCTTCCCCCTCTTCCTCGTAAACTGGAACCAGGTCCATGCCCATGGGGGACTTTCCGGGCTCGTCACGGACGTAAGTGGGATCCATGGGTGATGTCCAATACTTGATTTTCTTACCGGTCTTGGGGTGGATCATCCCCGCTTTAAGACCTTTCTCAGCGGCAGCGGCCTTTTTTACTGTAAAATCAGCCCCGTATGTTGGCCAATGACCCTGGTCAGGGCAAGGGTCCCATACAGTCCATACTCCAATCGATAAGAATATTACTGGTATCATCATGAATCGCTTCATGGCATTCCTCCTCCCTGGATGAGAGATCGACATCGCATCCAGGTTACCGTTCAATTTCGTCAAATTCTGCCTTTATCTACCTTAGTACAGTTAATCTCGGCTGGCAGTCTTTTACTCTAATGGGCCGCCCACTAGCTCCTCCAACTCTGCTCTTTTTTGATAGGTATTGAACAGGTACTTCTTGGCCTTCAGCTCAAAACGAAGGAGCCGAATATGAGCATTTATCATGGTGTTAAACTCCACCTTATCTACTACGTATGCAGAAAGGGATGAGCGAGCCCATTGCTCTGCTTGAAGTAAAAGAGCATCAGAAAACAACCGGTAGTTTTCCTGAGTGTCACGGATATCAGTAGCCAGGGCGTCTATTCGGTATGGCAGGCTTTTCGCAAGGTTTTCATAAGACTTTGTGGCCGCTTCGTAGCTTTTCCGTTTTGCCCCCAGGCTTTTGTCCTGGCGGGTCTTCTGCCAGAGAGGAATGTTGACCACTACAGATGCTGAAAATAAATCAGGCAGATCCCGGCCTGTAAAATCTTCATCCCGCTGGCCATAAGCCACAATAAAGTCCATATCCGGCCAGTAGTCCTTCCTGGCCAGATTGATATCCACAGCAGCACGATCAACCTCGAACTGCCTGGCTCTCAGCCACGGGTTTTTCTTTAAGCTCCGGGCCTTAAGGGCCTCCACATCAAGTCTCAGTTTCGATTCGCTCATGTCTTTAGGCGGTTCTACCTGAATGAAACTTTCCCTGTTGAGTAATTCGTTGATCCGATCTTCAAGAGTTCGGCGTTTCTTCTTAAGCGTAATCTTTTCATCTAACAGTTTGCTCAATTCCACTTGTGCTTGGAGAACATCTTGCTGAAGACCTTTGCCTGTTGCATATCTCGTTTCCGCTATTTTAATGATTCCATTCACCATCTCAGTTAAACGCCCATTAATCTCCAAGCTGGTTTCATGAAACCCATTTCATAGTAAGTAGTGGCGATCTTCCGGGATAACTCCAGACGCTTTGCATCTAGAATAGCTTGCTGTCGACTGGCCATTAGTGCCTGTCCCTGCTCCCTGAGACTCAACTTCCCGAACCATGGTACTTTCTGGGCAATGAATATCTTCTTCTGTGTCATTGCCTCTTGGTTAAAACTAAAGGAGTCGGTGGGAAGATT
>MVDB01000188.1 GCA_002050025.1 Desulfobacteraceae bacterium 4484_190.2 | reverse complement strand
CATGGCTTCATGAGATAATCAAAGGCTCCCAATTTCATACCTTTTACGGCCGATTCTATGGTACCATGCCCGGTGAGCATGATTACTTCTATCAATGGAAATTTGGCCTTGATCTGCCGGAGAGTCTCGATACCGTCCATACCTGGCATCTTGACATCCAGAATAACAACATCTGTGTCCCGATTTAAGCCCAGTATATCAAGTGCCTCTTCGCCGCTGAAGGCAGTAATGATATTAAGGCTTCTCTTTTCCAGGCGTTTTTTCATGGTCTCCACAAAGGGGACTTCATCGTCCACCAGCATTACTTTGGGCATCTGCATGACATCTCCTCCTTTGGTTTTATATTATATAGACAAAACAACGTCAGACGCCGGTCGGAAGCATTCCGAGCCCCCAACCCCGCCAGCGCGTGGCATGATAGATCAACTGCTGCTATTATGGTGTCGGGTCTTTTCATTGCGTACCTCTTTGAACCTACAGAATTTAGAAAATGGACAAAAATCTTACCTTTTAAAAGGCAAGGATCATGCCATTCAGTAATTTGGGTGCAAACTGTGCTAACACCTTTAAATTAAAGGAGAAGTTAGCAATAGCTTAGCAGTTTGTTGGTTCTTGGTAGGTAGAATATCTTTACAGTTTGTAAAATCCAGTAGTCCCGGCACACTTTAATTAAATAGGTGTCTTGACACAAGGAACATCACAGGTATCAGTGTTGCCTCTTGCATTTGGCACCTATCTCTCTTGGCTCTTACATAATGGTCATTCCAAAATGAAGGCCGTATTTTTTAATCTTTGAATTGAGCGTGGGTCGGGAGATGCCGAGAAGTTTTGCGGCCTGGGAGCGGTTACCTCCTGTAAGGGCCATGGCTTCACTCACTAAGGCGGCTCCCAGTTTGTCCATACATGAGTCGAAAAGCCCATTACAAGGGCCACATGAAAGCATATTACGGGCCCATTTCCTGAGAAGGTCATTATGCTCTGCCTCATATTTCTCAGACTGAGGCGATCTTCCGACTACGGCTCTGGAGATCTCTTGAGCTGTTATGGGTGCACCACGATTGAATATCAAGGCTCTGGTGATGGTATTGGCCAGCTCCCTTACGTTACCTGGCCAATTGTAGTGAACAAGCACCTGCTTGGCTTCTTCGCTCATACCAGGGTTGACCATGTTCATATCTCTGGAAAAACGGGACAGAAAGTATTCAGCCAGAGAGATAATGTCCTCGGCTCTATCTCTCAAGGGAGGAAGCCAAATGGTGACCACCTTCAGGCGATAGTAGAGGTCTTCCCTGAACCTTCCCTCTGATACGGCATCCTCCAGATTCCGGTTTGTCGCAGCAATTATTCTTACGTCCACAGGTATAGTCTGCCTTCCACCGAGCCTTTCGATGCTTTTTTCCTGAAGCAAGCGCAGGATCTTGGCCTGGATTTTGAAGGGCATATCCCCTATCTCGTCTAAAAAGACTGTTCCACCATGAGCCTGCTCTATCTTGCCCACTTTGCGGTGCACGGCACCGGTAAAGGCCCCCTTTTCGTACCCAAACAGTTCTGATTCCAATAGCGTCTCTGGAATGGCTACACAGTTGATGACCAGGAAAGGCCTGTTGGCCCGCATGCTGTGCTGGTACAGGGCCCGTGCCACAAGTTCCTTGCCGGTGCCCGATTCTCCTCTTATGAGTACCGTTGCATCTGTGGGCGCAACCCGTCCTATGGCCTTGTAGACCTCCTGCATGGGCCTGCTCCTGCCCACCATGGCCTCTCCGGTGATATCATCTGAGGACGGATCTATTTTTACCCGAGACCTCATGAATCTTCCTGCCTTGAGGGCCTCCTTGATAGTTAAAAGCATATCTGGAATTTCAAATGGTTTTAAAAGATAATCATAGGCTCCCATCTTGGTTGCCTCTATGGCAGTGTCAGTGGTGCCATATGCGGTTACAATTATCACTGGAAGCTTGGGATCAAGTTTATGGATATGCTTAAAGGTTTCAAAACCGTCCATACCGGGCAGACGCATGTCCAGTATCACAAGATCGGGCCTCTCCTTGTCCACTATCTCAAGGCCGGCTTCACCTGAGGGAGCGCCCCTAACCGAATATCCTTCCTCCTTGAGTAAGCGCTCGAAGCTACGGCGCAATTGATCGTCATCATCAATGATCAAGATGCTATTCATAGTCATGCCCCCTGAGTCTTCCATGCTGGGAGTTTTATTACAAAACAGGCGCCTTTGCCATCTCCTGATTCGGCCTCTATTGTTCCACCGTGCTGCTCAATGATCCTGGCCACAATACTGAGCCCCAACCCGCTTCCTTTTTCCTTTGTGGTAAAAAAGGGTTCGAATATCTTGTCCTTTATCTCATCCGGTATCCCAGGTCCTGTATCAGATATGCGTATTACTGCCACAGCTCTACCTCCCTGATCTATCTCCAGTTGCTCTTTTATCTCAATGCGGCCCCCAGGTTCCACGGCCTCGCAGGCGTTGTTCAGGATGTTTACCAGGGCCTCTTTTACCTGTTCAGGGTCTGCGTGGATTACTGGAAGGCTCTCCTGCCTTATTATAACCAACTGTGCGTGGCAGGCCTCAACACGGTGGCCCATGAGCAGCGCCGCCTGGTCCACAATATCTGATAGCGACACAGGCTGAAGCTTTAGCTTAGGAGGTCTCGCAAATTCCAGGAAGTTTTGCACTATATTATCTATATGGCCTATCTCTTGAGAAATGACATCAAAGTCTTCTTGCTGTTCCGCGTTCAAGTCCAGGCTTCTACTGAGGGAAAAGAGCCTCATCTTGACCGAGGTAAGGGGATTGCGGATGCTATGGGCGGTGCCAGCGCCAAGCCTGGCAACAAGAGCCAGCTTTTCTGTATGTAACAATTGTGCCCTGCTCCTTTCCAATTCCATAGCTGTTCGGTCATACTGCTCCTTGAGTCCGTGGACTCCGTGGCTTAGGGCCGAGACTTCGTCCATAGGTGAGAGACCCTCCCTACCTGTGGTCTCACTTGCCAGCCTGCGAACAGGTTCCAGGATATGGTGTATCAACAAAAACAGGAGTAGTGCCCCGAGCACTATCACCAGCAACACAGCACCAGCAGCCAGAAATCTCAGCCTTGCCGCCTCCCTATAGGCCTTTGTCCGGGCCCTTTCAATACCCTTTTTCTGGAAGGACTTAAGTTCCGAACATAGGTCCAATATCTTGAAGAAGAGAGGGCGTAGGGTCTCGTGAAGATGCCTGCCTAAATCCCTTTTCCCGCTCTTGTAATAGTCTATGACCCTGTCCATAGATGAAACGTATCTGATGTACAGAGACTCTATATCGGCCATGATCAGACGTTCCTCTTTGGTATTCGCAAGGAATCTCGCCTTTTCCATCTGGTCTTGGAAGGTGCGACGGTGACGAGCCAGGTCCTCCAACCAGGCCTCGTTTCCATCAATAAAATAATAAGACACAAAGCCCTTCTGCGTGGCCAGGTCAAAGGCCAGGTTCGAGGCCGCTTCAAATGCCAGGAAATGCCGCCCTATCAGCGTAGTGGTAAGCTGTTCGATCCGGTAGGTGTACCACACCATCACCAAGCCACCCGCAACGGTCACAAGCACCAGAGATGTAATCATCAAATATATGCGAGTCCGCAGACTGATTTTTTTCCAGGGCATTGCTTACCTATATGTAATTACATTTATTCCAGTCCGTAATCCGTTATGGCCTCGCGAATTCTCCTTGGTTTATCTATTTTTAAATTTTTTTATCATAGGGTCAAGCTTTCCTCTATCCGTTCCAGATTCTCGATTGGAAAGTAATAGAAGATCCAAAAGAGCCTGGTAGAGTAATTAATAATTGAAAAGACATTTCTCATTTACTCTAATATACTAACTTATTTATATTCCTACAATTTTAATTTTTGGAAACTTTATCAATATACCCTATTTTACCCTAATTTTTGTAGTAAATGTGGGGAATAGGACATAAGTTATGGATTTTTGGTAAAAGATGGGATATATATGATTTAAAGAAAGGTAGGAAAGATGAGGGTTTACTATGATGATGAAGTAGATGCTTTGTATCTTAGGTTAAGTGATGAAACTCCAGTCAGATTGCCAAATGAAAGATGGATACATATTGTAGAAACCCATGATGATATGGCAGGGCATTACCATGATGTTCTTTCTGCCATAGAAGAGCCAGATTATATCATCAAAGGATATAGGGATGCCTTAATTGCACTGAAAAAGGTATCTGAAATAAAGTATCTTGCAGTAGTATATAAAGAGCTTAGTGCTGTTGATGGCTTTGTCATAACCAGTTATTTTACAAGTAAGATAAAATTAGAAAAAGAGGTGATATTATGGAAAAAGAAGTAATAACCCAAGAAGCCTTTAATCATATATTTGAGAGCTTTGCATAACCCCTTTTTACACTGGGGGTTACACCCCCCTCCGGGTCGGATGACCCTCTGGGTCGGATGACCCTCTGGGTCGGAGACCAGACCCCCAAAGATTTACTTAAAATAACTCATAATTACAGCTTTTTTCTGAGAGCTTTGAAAAATTCAAAGCTCTCATATATTTGATGCTACTCCCCATATATTAAACTTTCCATCGCATAGGCTTGTTATTGATTATGACAAGGAGGCAGATGTATTGTATATCAGCTTTGAAAGACCTCAAAGGGCAACAGATTCTGAGATGCTGGACAATGGCATAATAGTTAGATACAGAGGTGATAAGATAGTTGGCTTGACGATTCTTGATGCATCCAAAAGAGGAAAAGAGGATAAATAGAAGAAAACATAACTTGCAAAATTTTATGGAGAAGAAACTAAAATATTTTACTTAAGTTTGACAGTTGGTAGTGTAAAAAAATAGGTAAATATTCTGTAAGATCATATAGTTAGAGGAAAATTTGTGTAAGGGTAATCCTGCCTGATTTTAGCTCTTTAACAAATCGCTCAAATATCACCCGAGCGAAGATATAAAATGAGCTAAGTTATTGATTTATTTAGATGTGCAATCCAAAAATCAGTAAATTTTTTACTACTAACTGTCAAACTTAGGTCTGAGAGCTTTGAAAAATTCAAAGCTCTCACTTCGTAAGTGGCCACTTACGAAGTGGAAAAAATATGCTCTGATGATTTGCTATGCCATCTCTTTTTCTTGCCTTATCTTTTCAGAAACCCATAAGTTTATCAAAGTTATCAGTACCTTAGGAGATATAGCCCATTTTAATGAAACTTACACAAATTTTTGGACACTCCCC
>MVDB01000187.1 GCA_002050025.1 Desulfobacteraceae bacterium 4484_190.2 | reverse complement strand
GGTTCATTAGGTATTGTTATACCCCCAAGCATTCCCATGATCTTCTATTGCCTTGTTATGAACGTATCTGTGGCCGAGTTATTTATGGCCGGGATCTTGCCAGGGTTTCTTATCGGGGGCCTCTTCATAGGCTATACCATCTATATGTCTAGGAAACATAACTGGAAAGATAGAAGAGTATATACATTCAAGGAAGGTCTAAAGATTATCAAGGATGGGATATGGGGACTGCTGTTGCCCGTAATTGTCCTGGGAGGAATTTATACCGGCATTTTCACGCCCACGGAAGCAGCAGCAATTTCAGTTGTTTATGCCCTTTTTGTGGAGGTTGTAATTCACAGAGAAATGACCTTCGCAAAATTAAAAAAGGCCTTGGTTGAATCGGCAGTTTTATCTGCCTGTCTCCTTTTTATTCTCTCCTGTGCCATGACTTTTATCTGGTTATTAACAGCAGAGCAGATACCCATGAGAGTGGCAGAATTTACAGTGGGGTTTGCCAAGAACTGGTGGTTATTTCTACTCCTTGTGAATATCCTCTTTCTGATTATGGGTTCTGTCATGGACGATGTGTCTGCCATGATTATACTCTCTCCCCTATTCCTCGAAACATTAAGAATATTCAATATCGACCTGGTCCACTACGGAATAGTAATGGTTCTGGTTATTGAGTTCGGTTTTTTAACCCCCCCATTTGGGCTGAACCTTTTCGTTACTATGGGAATCACCAAGAAAAATCTGGTTGAGGTAAGTAAGGCGGTTTTACCTTTCCTAGTTCTTCTTCTCATTGCCCTGTTTTTCATCAGCTATATCCCGGCAATTTCACTTTATCTTCCGACTAAATTCCTGAGATAGTTTATTAGTATCCAGCCACCTTTAAGGCCCAGATTACAAAGCAGGTTGTCTGGGTGTTTGCCTTCTTTTTCTTCTTAAACTCCTTGGGCGTATTACTAACAAAAACACCATTTGGCCTCTGTACATCCGCCAGATATTCAACAGCCCTCTGTACCTTCTTGTCGTATCCTTTTACACTTGACAGGGCAAGAACGGCATAAGCAGTGAGTTCAGGGTCAGAACTGGTTGCTGGGTGACGGAAGACAACAAATCCTCCATTACGCACTGTCTGTGTCTCCGTAAGCCAGGAGAGCCCTTTCTGCATGCACTTTGATCCTGGTCTCTCACCATAACTTGCCAGGGCAACAAGAACCCAGGATGTTCCCAGTGATAAGGATTTTCCGCCTTTTGGCATGCCCCAACCCCCGTCAGAATTTTGAGCCTCTTTTATCCAGGCGATGCCGCGCTTGACAGATGGGTCACTGCCGGGAATACCTATCATCTTAAAAGCAGCTAAAACTACCCCTGTATAAATTGATAGACTTGGTCCCTTCAGGCCAGACCCCCAACCTCCATCATTGTTCTGGACATCCTTTAACCAGGACACGCATCTGTCGATACTGTCTTTTCCCTGGCGCGATTCTTTCAAAGCCATTATTGCAAATGCAGTATGAGCCGCGTTATTGCTAAAGCTCCCGTCTTTACGCTGGGAGGAAATGATATAAGTAAGCCCATCTAGCCCTTGTTTATACCTCTCATCCCCCAACTTTATATTCATAAATATAGATCTTGTTGCCCAAAGTGTAGCCTCCAAGTCACTCCCACCCTCTTTTTCAACGAGAGGCCAGCTCCCATCAGGATTCTGGATTTTCAATATATAATTCATGGCGTTCTTCATAGCAGCCTGCCCAGGTCCCTTGACTTCTGCCATTGACATAGAAAAAAAGAATAAGGCCTGAGTAATGATTACAGCCAATACAAAAAGCACATGTTTTTTTCTCATCTTTCTCCTCCTTTACTAAGAACTAACACAGAAAAACCGAGCATACCTTAATACCAATGGGATACCCGACGGTCGAGGCTACAGCCATAACTACAAATTTTACTTGAATTTGTCTATTTGTCTATATTGTATGGCATCATTAGGTATTCTCCCATAAAAAAAGTGGGTAAAAAATTATTTATATTACCTTTTTTATATCATAGTTCTCTTACTGGTGTCCAGAATTTCAGCGCAATATGCTTTGCCAGGTCACAGCAGTCAACCTGACAGAATCGCCACTACATTCTCCAACACGAGGTTTTATTGATTAATGAGTGCGCTTTGCCCTTGCTTGTCAAGCAAAAAAGGGCTAACATTAAAAAAATTAGGTATGGCACAATTACGAAAATGCTTGTAGCAAAGGGCTTGAACAGAGAGAATCAAGGCGACTCTTGGGATCTGCAGGCAACGAGATTGGGCGATCATTTTATGCGGAGGTCATAATGGAAGGGAAACATGCTTTCCAGACAGATAAGGCAGCGATTACAGGAGAGCCATATCCCCAGGCAATCATCCATAACGGCCTCATCTATACTTCAGGACAGGGGCCATAGACCCGAAAACAAACCAAATTTTTTTAGCGACGATCGAGGAAAAATCGAAATTGGCCATGGAGATCCTCCGTATTATTCTTGAAGAGGCAGGTTCTCCTCTCGATTAAGGTCCTGAGGGTAACCGTTTATATGCTTGATATTAGGGAATATGGTCGCTTTAATGGGGTTTACATTTTTTTTAAAAAGGATCTTCCTGCAAGGACGTGTGTTCAGGCAGCCAAACTCCCTTTTGGCGCCCGCGTCGAGATTGGTGCTATTGCCTGTGTTTTAAATTCTGGAAAACTATAAATGAAAGGAGTTTATCAATGAGCTATTTCGTTGTCAAAGAACTTGAGGCAAAAAAAATTGTTGAGGGTATTGAAATACGTGTTATACCCGGTGAAAAAATGACAATGGTGTTTTTCGACTTAGAGCCAGGAGCTGAAGTACCTGAACACTCTCATCCCCATGAACAGATGGGGACAGTCATTAAGGGGTCACTTGAATTTGTTCTTGATGGGGAAAAAAGGATCGTAAAAGAGGGCGATGCGTATCATGTCCCCTCCAATATGGTTCACAGTGGAAGATGTGGGGAAGCACCCTCTCAAATTCTCGAGGTATTTTCTCCTCCAAGAGAAGACTATATGCAAAAATAATGAAGTAAAGGAGGTCTTTATGTTTATCTCTCTTATTCAAAAGAGAAGAAGCATTAGAAAATTCCAAAAGAAACAAGTGGAGGCTGAAAAAATTGATACTTTGATTGAGGCAGCACTTCGTTCCCCTTCATCAATGGGACGGAATCCATGGGAATTTATCTTTGTCACAGATCAATCGTTGTTGGAAAAACTTTCAAGGGCAAAACCGCACGGATCAGAGTTTTTAATGAATGCTCCACTGGGGATAGTTGTCTGTGCAGATCCGGACAAATCAGATGTTTGGGTTGACGATTCTTCCATTGCTGCAATATTTTTGCATTTAGCCGCAGAATCAATAGGGCTCGCAAGCTGTTGGATCCAATTAAGAGAGAGAATGCATGACCAGACAAAAACTGCGCAAGATTATGTCTCTGAAGCCCTGGCTATTCCATCGAGACTAAAGGTAGAATGCATTATTGCTGTGGGATATCCGGACGAGAAAAAGCCCCCTCACAAAAAAGAGGAATTACAGTATGACAAGGTGTATTTTGACAAGTACGGTAAGTCATAATGTGTCAATTAGAAGGCATAAAGCCGAAAAAAACTGCCTAACTCATTTCTTGACACCGAACCTCCTTTCTCCTATTCTCGCGTTATCCAAAGAACAGCTCTGAGGGTGATTCGAAACAAAAAAACTTTTTATAGAATCGAGATTAAAAAATGAAAAAGATCTTGGTAACAGGTGCCGCAGGCCAGATTGGTTCGGAATTAACAATGGCCTTGCGGGAGAAGTACGGAAATGAAAATGTTATAGCTACGGGCCATATAAAAGAACCGGATGAAACTTTGCACAACTCGGGTCCATTTCACTTCATTGACTGCACAAAGATCAATACGGTTGCTGCGATAGTAAAAAAATATAGGGTTGATACCATCTACCATCTTGCAGCCTTACTCTCCGCAGTGGCGGAAAAAGATCCCCAGCTTGCCTGGGATGTAAATATGATCGGCCTTTACAATGTCCTGGAAACTGCCCGTACTTATAAATGCTCTGTATTTACCCCAAGTTCTATCGGTGCATTTGGGCCAGGCACGCCTTTAGATCATACACCACAAGACACGACTCAGCGACCCAATACAATGTATGGCGTAACTAAAGTTGCTGGCGAACTGCTTTGTGATTATTATTTCAAAAGATTCAAGGTGGACACGAGGGGGGTTCGTTACCCTGGAATCATATCTTACAAAACTTTACCAGGCGGCGGCACCACAGACTATGCAGTAGAAATCTACTATGAGGCTATAAAACATAAGAAATACACCTCTTTCATAAATAGAGGCACTTACCTGGATTTGATGTACATGCCAGATGCAATAACGGCTGCGATAGACCTTATGGAAGCAAACCCGGATAAACTCCAACATCGAAATGCCTTTAATGTCAGTGCTATGAGTGTTGCCCCTGAAAATATTGCTGATGAAATAAGAAAAATAATTCCGGAATTCACGCTTGATTACAAAGTAGATCCCCTTCGGCAGGCAATAGCCGACTCATGGCCAAATAATATGGATGACAGCGCCGCTCGCCAGGAATGGGGATGGGAACCGGAATATAATCTCGAATCTATGACAAAAGATATGATAGAAAAACTTTCTCAAAAACTTGGAAAAGAAATAAAGACTTAGTTAGAATTTACGATACATATTATAAGGAGGAACAATATGTCCGTTGAAAAATTGGAAAGTATACTAAATGAAAAACTTGATGCACTCAAGAAAAAAGGCGCCCTTAAAGGCGAGGAAATGGTTATAACCGGGGTAAAGCCCCCGGAAGACAAGAAAGGTCCTCGATACATAATTGAAGGCCGTGGAAAACAGGAATTCTTGAGAATGAACTCCAATTCCTATCTTGGCATGTCTTTGCGCAATGAAATTATCGAAGCAGAAGAGAAAGCTGCAAAAAAATATGGTGCTGGTCCTGGGGCAGTTCGCTTTATCAGCGGCACCTATCAGCCACACATCGAATTAGAAAAAAAATTGGCAGAGTTCCATAACCGGGAATCGGCAATGATTTTCAGTTCTGCCTATGCCACCGTGATGGGAACCATATCACCATTAATAGACGATGAGACTATTGTTATCAGTGATGAACTGAACCATAATTGTATTATTAATGCCGTCAGGCTTTCCCGGCCTGCACTGAAGAAAATCTACAAACATCTGGATATGACTGGTCTTGAAGACAGAATAAAAGATGCTATTGGGAAAGGGAAACGGGTCATTGTGGTCACAGATGGTATTTTTAGTATGAGGGGTGACTATGCACCACTTGATATAATCGTTAAAATCGCCAAAAAATATGATCCGCAATTCAAAGGAGGAATAACTACTATTGTAGATGATTCTCATGGTATGGGGTCATTCGGTAAAACCGGACGAGGAACTGAGGAATATACAAATGCCAAGGGTATTGACATAATCATAGGAACTTTGGGCAAATCACTCGGTGTTAATGGTGGATATTTAGCGACAAAATTTGCCATTACCAATTATTTGCGAGAGACAGCCCCTTTCTATATATATTCAAATCCAATTACACCTGCAGAAGCAAGTTCGGCAATAAAAGCGCTTGATATTTTAGATAGTGAACAAGGAAAACAATTGTTAGAAAATCTGCGCAAACTTACTAAGCGGTTTGAAAAAGGGTTGGTTGATATAGGTTATGAAATCATAGCAAGTGAGCATCCTGTTGTGCCACTAATGGTCAGAGACACAAAAAGAACATCAGATCTGGTGCAATACCTGACAGAAAATGGAGTGTTGGCTACCGGATTAAATTTTCCGGTTGTTCCCAAAGGCGATGAGGAGATAAGGTTCCAGGTTTCCGCTGATCATACTGAATATGATATAGATTATGTTCTGGGAGTACTGGAAAAATTTAAGGAAACAATCTAAAATTAACAGGGCCATGACCAGAAACCGTGGTTAAGAAAAGGCTAATGGGTGCTTCTCTGTTCCTGGCCCTCTACGATCTCGAGACCTACGAGATAGTGGTTTTTAAATCGAACTTGATCATTTTTCCCGATATGCCGGATCGCTGTATCCAGATAATCCGAGGGGAATGCTGAATCAGCAGGATAATATTTCATCTTTACGGTATCTCCCACCTTTAACCCCCGCAAAACATCCGAGTCTTCCTTAACCAAAAGACACATGGGCGTGGGAGGGATATTCCAGAGCTTGAATTGATGAGGGACACTGGGTCCATTTACTGAGAATTCCACACTGTAATATTGATCAATCTGCATTTTGAGATCACATTTCTTCTCCTCTTTTTTCTTGACCACAGCAAGTTTTTCCATGGGTTACACCTCTCAAAGTTTTTGCTTTTATCCAGGTAATCTATCTTCTGACATTCTGCTACTGTTTAAAGCAGTACAGCAAAATTAATGCCAAGACGAGATATTACTAATAGAGTCACTGACACATAGTTAGACCTATGTCCACGTCAACGTCCAGATTAAGTGCATTAA
>MVDB01000024.1 GCA_002050025.1 Desulfobacteraceae bacterium 4484_190.2 | reverse complement strand
TAACTTAGCCCCTGGGGTATGGCGCCTTGTTGCAGTCCGGGAATGACAGGTCCCAACCGATAGTTTTTTATATTTAACAAGCTGATGCAATTGGGGTACTGGAGATGATTCCTGGGTGAATCCATATGAACTTAACGACAAATAAAAAGCCGGCAAAAGATAAAGCCAGGCTTTGTATCCGACTTTTATTTTCAACAGATAAGAGAGTGGAACCGCGATCATAAGCAGTATCATAGCCTGAATGCGGTGTTGGATATGCGTCTGTTTTGTCATGGATTTCCTCCCGTTTCAGTGGATTGAACAAATGATCCCATAAATTAACAGGATGTGTAAGAAACCTACGTATTTGCTCAGTATCTTGGGGCTAAAACCCTTACGGGTCAACTCCGAATCAGGAATTTAGGCGTAAGCCTTTTATGCTGCCGCAACATATTGAGCTGTTACAAACCTACCATACTGCGTAAGCCTTTTATGCTGCCGCAACATATTGAGCTGTTACAAACCTACCATACTGCTGCTATTTTGAAGAGATCAAGCCCAAAATATCAGGATGTCAGGTGTTGATAAACCAACCTTAGCTTCTCTCGCTTGACGGCGTATTTAGACAAGAGTATTATTGGTTTAGCGCTAAATTGATCTTGGGAGTGAAAAATCTTCCAATATAAGCCAGGATCATAGGCGTAGGTTTTAAAACCACAGGCAGAGCAGTAATAATTACATCAGGTTAGTTTTTAGAAAACCAAATGTCTATGCTTCCGTATAAGACACATTTTACGAGAAATCAACAAAGATTAAGGAGATATTCTTGAAGAATATGACGCTCAAAAAGGTAGCTGAATTAGCCGGTGTCTCTCATACCACTGTGTCACTGGTAATAAATAATGCTGAGGGATCGAGAGTTAGTCAGAGAACAAGGGAGCGTGTTCTTGAAACGATCAGGAAATTGGACTACAATCCTAATTTGACTGCCAAAAGATTAGCATCAGGTAAAACGAATTCTATTGGTCTTTTTATTCCATTTGAAATGCCCGTATTTCGAAATTACACAATCATTGAGATGGTCGCAGGAATTCAGGATGTTCTTAATGAAATGGGGCTTGATCTTGTTTTATTTTCCGGTGGCAGAAAATTGTATAGAGACAGGCCAATTAATCAAATTGTGAGACAAAAAGCGGTGGACGGTTTGTTAATATTCAATACACGGTATACGACCCAGCATTTTGTAAACAACTACATTAAAAACCTGAATGAGTTGAAATTCAATTTCGTCACACTTCACTATTATTGGGGAAACGCAGATATTAATTATGTGGGTGTAGATTACGAAAATGACGCCTATAAAGGCGTATCATATTTAATTTCTTTAGGACACAGAAAGATTGCCCTGATTGCAGGTACTTCAAAGGCGACAGTTACATCAAAGATTATAAAAGGATACAAGAGAGCTCTTAAGGATTATAAAATCAGCCCTGATGCCAATATTATTTCATATGCTGACTATGATTATCAAATGGCATATGAAAAAACCAGGATCCTGCTTAAAAATAATCCTTCAATTACTTCCTTTTTTCTCGGGGGTTACGAAATGGGGCCGGCCTGTTTGAAGGCAGTTAAGGATTCGGGTTTAAGTGTGCCAGAAGATATTTCAATCAGTTGTTATATTGATAGCGAAATAATGCCTTTGCTGGATCCACCCATAACAGCTATCAAATGGCCTTACTATGATATGGGGAAGACGGCGGCAGAAATGCTCATACGGGGTGGTGGGGGGAGAAAAAGGCTCGTTTTTGAAACGGAGTTAGTGGTAAGGGGTTCAACGTCTAAAGTACGATAAATTTGAAAAATTGGATCTTAAAAAAGATAAAATGATTCCAAAAAAAGGATTGACAAAAGTGATAATAACTGATTACATATTCAAATCCTAAGTTTAGCGGTAAACTAACAACCACTGTGGATCTTGGTAAAAAAAAGAAAGGAGGTGTAAAAGCAGAGTAAGGGATGTTATTTTTTTGTTAACTGCAAAGAAAAGGAGGGTATTAAATGAAAAAGTATAGATTTTTATTAGTAGTTGCTCTTTTTATCCTTGGCGTCTCGGTGACAAGTGCGCAGGCACTCACTGAGATCAACTGGTGGCATGCCCATGGCGGACGGCTTGGTGAAAAAGTCAGCGCCATAGCAGGTGACTTTAATAAACTACAGAACAAATACAGAGTGGTTGCGACTTATAAAGGAAACTATGCCGATACAATGACCGCTGGTATAGCCGCGTTCCGCTCAAAAAATCCCCCGCATATCCTCCAGGTCTTTGAGGTTGGAACTGCAACCATGATGGCGGCAAAAGGGGCCATTAAACCGGTTTACGAGGTAATGGGGGAATCGGGGTTGCCGTTTGATCCCAATGCCTATCTCCCGACAGTAACCAGCTATTACACTACCCCTGAAGGCAAGATGCTGTCCATGCCATTCAATAGCTCGACTCCTATCCTTTATTTTAATAAGGAAGCTTTCAAAAAGGCCGGACTCGATCCCAACAAACCACCAAGAACCTGGCCCGAAGTGGCTGACTATGCGAGGAAATTGGTTAAGGTTGGTTATACTGGCTTCTCAACGGCATGGATATCCTGGATCCATTTAGAGAACTTCAGTGCATGGCATAATGTGCCTTTTGGAACCAAAGCCAACGGCTTCGGTGGATTGGATACTGAGTTTGTATTCAATAGCCCTCTGCACGTAAAGCATATTCAGCAACTGGCAGACTGGCAGAAAGAGAAGATTTTTATCTACGGTGGGCGGCGTAACCTGGGGAATGCCAAATTCTCTTCTGGTGAAGTTGCCATGTACACGGAATCCTCAGCCGGGTATGCAGGGTTTAAGAAGACTTGCAAGTTCGATTTTGGTACCAGCATGCTCCCTTACTGGCCGGATGCGCCAGGGGCTCCCCAAAACACCATCATTGGTGGGGCAAGCCTTTGGGTAATGACCGGTCATACTCCTGATGAATACAGGGGAGTGGCGACGTTCTTCACCTATCTCTCCTCGCCCGCTGTCCAGGCCGACTGGCATCAGTTTACGGGGTATTTGCCCATCACCACCGATGCCTACTACCTGACAAAGGGACAGGGAGTATATGAGAAGAAACCTGGCATGGAAACCGCGTTGAAGCAAATGACTCTCCATAAACCTACGGAGAATTCCAAGGGTCTAAGATTCGGTAACTTTGTGCAAGAGCGCAGCATTATATATGGCGAGCTGGAAGCCATCTTTGCCGGTAAAAAAACCGCTCAGCAGGGATTAGACGCTGCCGTCAAAGCCGGAAACAAATTACTGCGTAAGTTTGAAAAGGCGAATAAATAGAGCTACCTGATAAACTGGACTTACCCATTTTGCTGGGTGAGTCCAGTTATTCTTCGATGCATTTGAAGGACTTTCTATGGAAAAGCGAGTTGTCTTCAAGCATAAATTCCTGCCTTATCTCCTGGTCGCTCCGCAAATCGCTATCACAATTGTTTTTTTTATCTGGCCAGCTTCACAGGCAGTATACCAATCAGTCTTGCAGGAAGATCCTTTTGGACTCTCAGCCACTTTTGTCGGTTTAGCCAACTTTGTCGATATCTTTACCGATGAAATCTACCTCCACTCCATATATGTGACCGCAGTTTTCAGTTTATCGGTTGCGGTCATTGCCATGTCCGTTTCTCTGCTCCTGGCCGCTATGGCCGATCGTGTCATAAAAGGTGCGACCGCATACAAGACATTGATTATCTGGCCTTATGCCGTCGCTCCCGCGGTAGCCGGAGTATTGTGGTATTTCCTTTTTAACCCAACTGTGGGGATCATCGCCCTTTATATGAAAGTCTTAGGGTATGAATGGAATCACAGCCTGAATGGGGGGCAGGCAATGTCCCTGGTGGTCATTGCAGCGGCCTGGCGGGAAATCTCTTACAATTTCCTGTTTTTTCTAGCCGGACTTCAGGCAATCCCCAAGCCTTTTATCGAAGCGGCTGCGATTGATGGAGCTTCACCTCTAAAACGTTTCTGGACCATTACTTTTCCTCTATTGTCACCCACCGCTTTCTTTTTAATTGTTATGAATATTGTATATGCCTTTTTTGACACCTTTGGCGTGATCCACGTTATAACTGATGGCGGACCAAGTAATGCTACAAACATCATGGTATATAAGGTCTATCACGATGGTTTTCTCGGCCTGGATTTAGGCGGTTCCGCAGCCCAATCTGTTGTCCTGATGATTATTGTTATCTCCCTTACAGTGATTCAATTTCGTTATATTGAGAGAAAAGTGAACTACTAAAGGAGTTATTGATGGTTGAACATCGCCCCTGGCTTACTTTTTTGACACATGCGGTGCTGATTTCGGGCATGTTGCTTCTTGTCTTTCCCATTTATGTGACTTTTGTGGCTTCGTCTCACTCATTGGATGAAATAACATCAAATTTTTCGCTTTTGCCCGGGAGTCATCTGGTAGAAAATTACACTAGAGCACTCAATGTGGGATCAAAGGATGTGGGAGCAACTGTAGGTACCATGATGTTGAACAGCCTGATTATGGCGCTTGGAATCACAATTGGGAAAATTGCTATTTCCCTGATAGCCGCCTATGCAATTGTCTATTTCAAATTTAGATTCCGAATGTTCTTCTTTTGGATGATTTTTATCACCTTGATGTTGCCTGTGGAAGTGCGGATTTTGCCAACGTACAAGGTTGCAGCGGATTTGAACATACTTGATTCGTATTCAGGGCTGATTTTCCCACTGATTGCTTCGGCCACGGCCACTTTTCTATTCCGCCAATTCTTTATGACAGTCCCGGATGAGTTGTGCGAGGCGGCAAGGATTGATGGAAGCGGGCCTATCCGTTTTTTCTTTGATATCCTGTTGCCCATGTCCCGCACCTCTATTGCCGCCCTGTTTGTAATCCTTTTCATTTATGGATGGAATCAGTATCTATGGCCTTTACTGATTACCACGGATGAGAGTTACTATACGCTTCTAATCGGGATCAAACGGATGTTAGACGTGGGAGAAGGGCAGGCAGAATGGCAGATCATCATGGCCTCTACCATACTGGCAATGATCCCGCCAGTGCTTGTAGTTATCTTCATGCAGAAACAGTTTGTAAAAGGTATGACAGAAACAGAAAAATAAGGGCTTGATTATGGCAGATGTGAGTATAAGAAATATATATAAAACGTTTGGAAAAAACGAGGTAAGGAGAAATCGCAATCAATGGGGCGGTGGTGAATGATTTAGAACCGGCCGATCGGGATATTGCCATGGTATTCCAGAATTATGCGCTCTACCCTCATATGAGCGTATATAAAAACATGGCTTACGGTCTCAAGATACGCCGGATGCCAAAGGATGAAATAGAAAAAAGGGTCCGTAATGCTGCGAAAATTCTAGAAATAACCGAATTCCTGGATCGAAAGCCCAGACAACTGTCAGGCGGTCAGCGCCAGCGTGTTGCCATGGGCCGATGTATTGTGCGGGAGCCGAAGGTCTTTCTATTTGATGAACCGCTCAGCAATCTTGATGCCAAACTGCGGGTCCAGATGCGTCTTGAAATCAGGAGACTTCAGGAAGATCTGAAGGTCACCAGCATTTTTGTCACGCATGACCAGGTAGAAGCCATGACGCTTGGTGATCGCTTAATTGTCATGGACAATGGTTATGCGGCACAGGTTGGTTCGCCGTTGGAAATCTACGAACGGCCTGCTACCAGATTTGTCGCCGGGTTTATTGGTTCGCCGGGAATGAATTTTCTCCCGGTTCCATTGAGTGCCGATGGTCAATGGGCTGAACTCCCTGGGGAAAATCGCTTGCCGCTTCAAAATGGAGGTATACCCAGCCATGGAGGGCAGGAGGTCATCCTGGGAATTCGGCCCGAGCATTGCGATCTTGCCGGGGAACAAGACGGTATGATGCATTTAGACGTAGATCATGTGGAGATCCTTGGGGCTGATACACTTGTTTATGGGCATTTCGGAGAAGATAAAACTCGTTTAACGGTTCGCCTTCCCGCCATGCATCATTTTGAAAAAAATACTATCTTACCCCTTATTGTTTCCTCAAAAAATGTGCATATCTTTGATAAGAAAAGTGAGAAACGTATCGAGAAATAATTAAAATAACAGCGAAATACCCGCTTTTCTGTAAGTTATCAATAAACCCGGGCTATATTAGAAAATCCCCCTCAATCCCCCTTTGCAAAAGGGGGAGGCAGTCGGAATGCCCGTACTTATTGAGATGTTACGTTTTTCTTTCTCAATATATCTACCAATGACTTTGAAATCTGTAAAACTAACAACCTTCAAACGACCCCTGATAATTGCTCACAGGGGGTACAGGGCGAAATACCCTGAAAACACCCTTGCTTCTTTTAAGGCGGCACTGGATGCTGGGGCCGGGATGATAGAACTGGATGTAATGCTGACCAGGGATAGAAAGATGGTGGTCATTCACGATGCGACCCTGGAGCGTACTACTGATGGGTATGGACAAGTCAACAGTTACACACTTAAAGAGCTTAAAGAACTGGATGCTGGAAGCTGGTTTCATCCTCGTTTTAGGCATTTTCCTGGCATCCTAATTGTAGTGAATTGAAATATGATCAGGTAAAAATAATGCGTGAACAAGGAATCAAGGTGTTTCCCTATAACGTCGATTCTCCGGGGGAATATCAGCGGATGATCCAGATGGATGTGGATGGCATAATTACCAGTGATCCTCCGTTACTTAGTGCTTGGCCGAAAACTCCATTATACTGAAATAATAAAAGGTTAGGACGCATTTGATGGTTTGAAGACTAGGAAAGCAATCAGCTATCAGCACTCAGCATTCAGCAAAAAGTGATGAAGCCCCTTGTTGTGGTGGCTGAAAGCTGAATGCTGATGGCTGCGAGCTCAAAATTGTCACTTCTGTAATTCGGCACTAAGTCTTTGTATTCACATTTTTTATTGGGTTTTCGTTCAGACACTACTTAGTGATTAAGCGCAGGCGTGGGGAGATAAGAATGTTCAATGAATTAATCAAAGCAATGGAGAAAGCCATTCAGGAGGTAAGAGAGTGGCCGGATAAGGCCGTGCACATATTCCACCATAATGACTCTGATGGTCTCAGCTCCGGCGCGATACTCACTAAGGCCTTTGAAAGGGAAGGGTTCGATGTTCACCGCTTCTGTCTGGAGAAGCCTTATCCTGAAGCGCTTAGAAGAATTTATGAACAGCAAGGGTGCATCCTTATCTTTGCAGATTTTGCCGGGAGAATCGCCCCCATGCTTTGTGAACTGAACAGGGGGAGGAATCTGACGCTTATTCTGGATCATCATGTGGCAGAGCCCTCGACCGATCCGAAAGTACATAACCTCGACGCTGAGCTGTACGGGCTTAAAGGGGATCGGGATATCACTGCCTCCACAACGTGTTTTTTCTTCGCCCGGGCTATGAATCCGGACAATCGCGATATGGCATGGATTGCGGCTTTAGGTGCTGTGGGAGACAAGTTCTTTGTGGATGGGCGACTGGTAAGTCAAAACCGTGAAGTCATGATGGAAGCGGTTCAACAGGGTATGATGGAGATCAAAGAAGATAAAAGTGGTGAGCAATATTTTCTGAAAGCATCCACAAAAGATATACCATGTGATGAAATGGGCGTCTATCTGGATATACTGGGGGGAGCAGGTTATTACCAAAAAGGACCGGATATGGGAGTGAAGGTTTGCCTTGAAGGGGTTTCATCAGAGTCGGATCGGATGGTGGCTGGGTTAGAGAAAATAAAGGCGAAGGCGTTTGATAGCGAGATACAACGCCTGCAGGGAGGCGGTGTGAAAAAATCCGCTAACATCCAGTGGTTTCATGTGGAAAATAGATTTTCCCCTATGGGAGTAAAGATGATCGGGTTATTTTGTGAGACTATTCAGGATACCGACTTTATCGACCCCCAAAGGTATATTGCTGGCTTTCAGGTGATTCCAAATGAAATCCCGGGCTTCGGCCCCATAGAGTTTAATCAGGTTAAAATCTCTATGCGTGTTTCTCCCTATATGGAAAGGGAAATCAGGGCAGGAAGGGCAATGGGTCTTAATATACTTCTTCCGGAAGCTACCAATAGACTTGGTGGGTTCTCTGATGCCTGCCACAGTCTGACTGCCGCAACCACCGTGGCTATTGGAAAGGAAGAAGAGCTGATTGAAGAAATGGAAAAAATTCTGGGTAAACAATAACTGCTCTGTTGAGCTCCAATTTACCTGAATTAGATCTTAAAACGAAGTATTTAGAAAGGAGTTTGCAATGGGGAGGGGAACCGGTTTTGGTAAGACTATCCTGATAGGGGATCAATTTGTTTTATACGGAGTTCCGGCTGTTGTTTCGGCCCTTCCCTATGAAACTGTGGCAGATGTGAAAAGGGTTGATGGGGAGGGGTGGATCCTGGAAGATAACCGTCGTGAAGTTCCCGGATACAAGGAAAAGAAAAAAGAACAACAGGTAGAATCAATCAATAGAATTCTTGAAGTAATGAAAATCGACGTCAAGAACAACCCCATCAAGATCACCTATGGCGGGACACTCCTGGCCGGAAGCGGGGTAGGTGCCAGTGCTGCCAGTTGTGTTTCCCTTGCAAGGGCGCTGAGCGAGGAATTCAGCTTAGGTCTTTCCGTTGAAGAGATAAACCGTGTGGGCTGGGAAGGTGAATTTGCCTATCACGGGACCCCGAGCGGGGTTGACAATACTGCCTCAACATACGGGGGGATTATGCTTTACCAGATAAAGAACGATCAAAAAAAATTCGAGAGGATAAGCCTCAAAAAATCTATTGAAGTGGTTTTAGGAAATAGTGGTGTGACGGCTGATACATCGCTCCTGGATGGGTTTGTCATGAAGGAGAAGGATCAAGATCAGGAGTTGTTCTCTACCCGCCTTAAAACCATCACAGACCAGGCGTATGAAGTTAAAAAGGGGCTTGAGGAAGGTGATTTGGAGAAAGTGGGAAAGACCATTACAAAAAACCACGAAATTTTGATTGAAATGGGGCTTTCCCACGAAAAGCTGATTTCCCTGTGTAACCTTGCTCTTAAAAAAGGTGCTCTTGGAGCAAAGCTCACAGGCGGTGGGATGGGTGGGTATATGATTGCCCTGACCCCGGGCAAGGAACTACAGGAGACAGTTGCTTCGGCCATTGAAAAGCAGGGGTGCGGGGTCATTCGAGCAACTATAGGTTCTAAGGCATAGTTTTTGGAGTAACCTGACATACGATCTTTGAACGCCTACTTCTTTACTTAGTGTCTGAACGAAAAATAGCAGTTTTCGATCGGGCACTACTTATTCTACCCAATTGAAGGTCCTATCTACGGCTTTTTTCCATTCCAGGTAGTATTTTTCCCTGACGTTCGATGTCATGGCGGGATGCCAGATTTTATCCTCGGCCCAGTTTTGGCGCAAGTCTTCGAGACCGGACCAAAAACCAACTGCAAGCCCGGCTGCGTAGGCAGCTCCCAGGGCCGTGGTTTCAGTCACTTTTGGTCGGATGACAGGCACGTTCAAGGTGTCCGCCTGAAACTGCATGAGCAAGTTATTATAAACCATGCCCCCGTCAACCTTCAGTTTGCTGAGCTTCACTCCTGAGTCCTTGTCCATCGCATCTACAATGTCGCGGGTCTGATATGCGTTGGCCTCCAACACGGCCCGGGCGATGTGACCCTTGTTGACATAGCGGGTAAGTCCCACGATCACGCCGCGCGCATCGGAACGCCAGTATGGGGCGAAAAGACCGGAGAAGGCAGGGACAAAATAAGCGCCGCCATTGTCTTCGACCGTTTTGGCCAGACTTTCGATTTCCGGTGCGCTGGAAATCAGGCCCAAATTGTCCCGCAACCACTGCACCAAAGCGCCGGCTATGGCGATGGATCCTTCCAAACAGTAAACAGGTTTCTGGTTGTCCATTTTATAGGCCACGGTAGTAATGAGTCCATGCTGCGAAGTTACTGGAGTGGTTCCGGTATTAAGCAAAAGAAAGCAACCGGTGCCATAGGTGTTTTTGGCCTCGCCCATGTTAAAACAGGTTTGCCCCACCAGCGCAGCCTGCTGATCACCGAGGGCACCGCAGACTGGTATCTTGGCGTTCAGCGGGCCATCTTCCAGGGTTGTGCCCCAGGTGCGTGTGTCACTGGAAGGCACAATTTGAGGAAGAATTTGTCGCGGGATTCCCATGATTTGCAGGATCTGTTCGTCCCATTTAAGGGAATCCAAATCCATGAGCATGGTTCGACTGGCATTTGTCACCTCGGTGACATGGTTCCCGCCGTTGGGCCCACCGGTGAGCCACCAAATAAGCCAGGTTTCCATCGTCCCAAAAAGGGCCTCGCCTCTCTCTGCCGCGGAGCGGGCTTCCGGGACGTTGTCCAGGATCCATTTAATTTTCGGCCCCGAAAAATAGGTGGCGATGGGCAGACCGGTTTTGTTCCAATGACATCCTGGGCGTTTTGCCAGATTTCTAAGGGATTGTGTTCTACCCAGCCCGGTTTCTGGAAAATCTGCTCATGTTCTTTCTGGTCAAGACCTACAACTTGTCCGCTGTGGTCAAAAATGATAAATCGATTACTTGTAGTACCCTGATCGAAAGCCCCCACATATGTGGCCATGATTTGTTCTCCTTTCGTCTTCTGTAAACTCAGATTCGCTATTCATAATCAACTCCCGTCTTTCCAAAACGAAAAGCCGGAATGTCGAGCTTTATTTTACAAAAAAAGGGCGGCCTATGCGGCCGCCCTTTCCTCGAGTCCTCTAACTCAAAGGACGGTTAAAGGAACTTCTATTCATATTACATCCAGCTAAATAGTACCCGACCGAAAACTGTTATTTTTCCCAATCTCTGCGTCAGGCTCAAATTATAATCCTCGAAATACTCACTGTATTCCTGTGGTTATAATTTTCACCTTCCTTGATCTCGGAAAAAATTCCTAGTTTTCGTTCAGACACTAAACAACAAGTATCGGTGCGAGGCAGCTATTTCACGCGACCCTCGCGCCAGGCTTGAAGGAGACTGTCGTAGTCGACCGTCTCACCTTGCGGTTTTTCATTGACCTTGGCTTTGGGCGATCCGGGCTTGTTCAACCAGTAGGACTCGTCACTCTTTTTGTTCAGTTTCGGTCCTAAATCGCCCTGTACACCTGAGCGCTCTATGCGCTGCAGTACTTTATCTTGCTCGCGGGCTAGATTGTTCATTGCCGTAGAAACGGTCACCTCACCTGAAACCGCCTCACCGATATTTTGCCACCACAACTGTGCCAGCTTTGGATAATCAGGCACGTTGGTCCCGGTAGGTGTCCACGCTACACGTGCCGGGCTGCGGTAAAACTCCACCAAGCCGCCGAGTTTCGGCGCGCGTTTGGTGAAGGACTCGTGCCGGATGTCGCTGTCCCGGATGGGCGTCAGACCAACGTGAGTCTTCTTAAGCGACGTGGTTTTACACACACAGAATTGCGCGAAGAGCCATGCGGCCTTGCGTCTCTCGATCGGTGTGCTCTTCATAAACGTCCAGGAGCCACAATCCTGATAGCCCAGCTTCATCCCTTCTTCCCAGTAGGGGCCGTGGGGCGAGGGGGCCATACGCCATTTCGGGGTCCCGTCTGCGTTGACCGTCGGGCCAGGCTCGACCATGGTCGGGACGAATGCCGTGTACCAGAAGATCTGCTGGGCCACATTGCCCTTGGCCAGGACCGGTAGAGATGTGTAGAAATCCATTCCCAGCGCACCCGGAGGAGCGTATTTCCGGAGCCATTCCATGTACTTGCGGAGCGAGTACTTGGCTGCCGGGCCGTTGGCGGCGCCGCCACGGGCAACGCTTGCGCCTACGGGGCGGTTGTTCTCATCTACACGGATGCCCCATTCGTCCACGGGCTTGCCATTGGGAATACCCTTGTCGCCGGCACCGGCCATGGACAACCAGGCATCGGTGAAACGCCAGCCCAGGTCAGGGGCCTTCTTGCCGTAGTCGCCGTGACCGTAAACGGCTTTACCATCGATTTCCTGGATAGTCTCGCTGAAGAACTTGGCAATATCCTCGTAGGCAGACCAGTTGACCGGAACACCGAGTTCGTAGCCGTAGATCTCCTTGAATTTCTTTTTAAAATCGGGGCGTTTGAACCAGTCGTAGCGGAACCAGTAAAGGTTGGCGAACTGCTGATCAGGAAGCTGATAGAGCTTGCCGTCCGGGCCGGTGGTGAAGGATTTACCCATGAAATCGTCTATGTCAAGCGTCGGCAAGGTAACGTCCTTGCCCTCACCCGCCATAAAATCGGACAAGGGAACCACATAACCATAACGGGAGTGGGTGCCGATGAGATCGGAATCGTTAATCCAACCGTCATAGATGTTCTTACCGGATGCCCACTGCGTCTGCAGCTTTTCGATGACATCACCTTCCTGAATCAGGTCATGGGAAACCTTGATTCCGGTAATCTCTTCGAACGCCTTGGCGAGAACTTTCGACTCATATTCGTGGGTCGGGATGGTCTCGGAGACGACCTTGACATGCATCCCCTTGAAGGGCGCCGCCGCCTTGATAAACCACTCCATCTCTTTGAGCTGATCAGCCTTTGACAGGGTCGACGGTTGGAATTCATTTTCGACCCACTTCTTCGCTGCGGCCATGTCCGCGCTCGCAGTACCTGCGAAGAACGCAAACAATGCAACCACAACTACCCCCAGGAGCATCAACCTGGTCCTCTTTTTGAATAACATTCCTAACATAGCGTTACCTCCTTAGGCCTTCAATGGTTGTTTTTTCCTCTTCTGGTCTACATCGCCGGCGTGAAGGCCATTAACGCCCGGCAATATAGACCTCGCCTCTTTCATTTTTTTCTGTTGATCCCCTCCTTTAGCTATAGACCTTCGATAGTTGGCTATCTGTTCTCCCGGTCAACATCGACGGCGTGAAGGCCTTTGACACCGAACGACATCGGGGCTGTTATAATTAATCCGCCCTGATAAACTCCACAAATATTCAATATTCAATCGAAAATATTCAATCATTATCACCCCCAAACCATCACAACAATAATCCAGCACACGACAACAACAAGCAGGATCCAGAGGGCAAAATGGGTCAATCCGATCCATGCGAAAAAGAGATAAGCGCTGCCTAAAATCCCTATGAAGAGCCTATCACCCGGTGTGGTCGGAATCGGGAGGAAACCGCGGCGTTCCAATGAGGGGGATATGGTCTGCCATATGGTCATAGCAATCACCATCAGAATAATGGTGCTGCAGAAAATTGCCGTCGGAACGGTCCATTCCATCCATTCTAAAGTCAGAGTCATGGTTGCACCTTACAATTGAATATTCAATTTCCTTTTTATACCCTGCCCAAGGCAAAGCCCTTGGCCATGTGATTGCGTACGAACCAGATCACCAGTATACCCGGTACAATCGTAAGCATACCTGCCGCGGCCAGAAGGCCATAATCAAGACCGGTCGCGCTGATTGTTCGCGTCATGATTGCCGCGATGGGTTTTGCCTCTGTTACCGTCAGTGTCCGGGAAAACAGTAGCTCGACCCAACTGAACATAAAACAGAAAAAGGCCGTCACTCCAACCCCGGCCCTGATCAGCGGGATAAAGATGGTTATAAAGAAACGCGGAAAGCTGTACCCGTCGATAAAGGCGGTTTCATCAATCTCACGGGGGACCCCGGACATGAAGCCTTCCAATATCCACACCGACAACGGCACGTTGAACAGACAATGGGCAAGTGCCACCGCAATATGCGTATCCATCAGGCCGATTGCGGAATATAGTTGGAAAAAAGGCAGCGCGAAAATAGCCGCCGGCGCCATACGGTTGGTGAGTAACCAGAAAAACAGTTGTTTGTCACCGACGAACTGGTAGCGTGAAAAGGCGTAGGCAGCAGGTAGTGCTACGGTCAACGATATAATGGTGTTCATGGTGACATAGATAATGGAATTGACATAACCCATGTACCAGGATGAATCCGTAAATATCTTCAGGTAGTTGACAAATGTTATATCTTTCGGGTACAGGGCGAAGGACGCTAAAATGTCGGCGTTGGACCTCAAGGACATGTTGAGCATCCAGTAGAGCGGAATCATCAGCAGGCCAAGGTATATGAGCAGGCCGATCGTTTTTTTCTTTGGTTTCATCCCTTCTCTCCTTTTCCGACTCTCTGAAGCGCCTGGTAAAACATAAAACTGAATAACAGTACGATTACAAAGTAGATGAGCGAGAAGGCCGCGCCCGGTCCCAGGTCGAATTGTCCGAGGGCGATCTTGACCAGATAAATGGAGAGGAACGTGGTCGAATTGCCGGGCCCACCCCCTGTCAGCACGAAGGGCTCAGCATAGATCAGGAAACTATCCATGAAGCGCAGCAACAAGGCGATGGTGAGTACGCCGCGCATTTTCGGCAGTTGGATGTATTGAAACTTCGCCCAGGCTGACGCGCCATCAATTTTGGCTGCCTGGTAAAAGGCCTCGGGGATTGCCCTCAGCCCCGCATAGGCCAACAGGATAACCAGCGGGGTCCAATGCCAGATCTCCATCAGCATCAGGGTAATCCAGGCATCGAGGGGCCTTGCCGTATGATCAAATGCTATGCCCAGCAGGTTGTTTATCCCGGCGCCGAACAGACCGATATCCGGCCGGGTAAAGATGATCCAGATCGTCCCGATCACATTCCAGGGAATGAGCAGAGGTATCGCAATTGTAACGAGACAGGCGGAGACCCCCCAACCGCGCTTTGGCATTGCCAGGGCAATAAGTACGCCTAAGGGCATCTCTATCAACAGCACGAGCCCGGAGAACAGAAATTGACGCCATAAGGCGTCATGCAGGCGCTTGTCGCCCAACATCTCCTCGAACCACTCTGTGCCGACGAATACACTCTGGCCAGGCCCCCAGATGTCCTGTACCGAATAATTGATCACGGTCATCAGTGGAATTATGGCGCTGAAGGCGACGATGATAACAACCGGAAGAACCAGAAACCAGGCCTTGTTATTTGCCCATTTTTCCATAGGAATACCCTTTGTAATTGACAATTGAATATTGACTATTGGCTATTGAAAAACCTGTTAACCCAGATCTCTTGAGCCAATCGGACAAAACTTGAAACTCGCAACTCGCAACCCGTACTACTTAATCAGCCGTCCGTCGGCAAACAGCCTGATCCACTGCGGCGGGAAAACGAGCCAAACCTTGCCGTCGGGAACCGGCTTTCCTTCCGGCAGTCTGGCCCGTAAGGTTTTGCCTGCCAGCGTTAGCGCCACAATTTTGTAGCTGCCCTGATCTTCAACTGCCTGAACCTGAGCTGGTACGCCGCCCTCGACCGGCTCAAAACGCAACTTCAAATACATCGGTCGAATTCCTACTTCCAGCTTTCCACTGGCTTTGAGTCCAAGGGCCGCCGTTTTTTCATCCAATGTTATGCCGGCGCCATCAACTCGCGCAACATTTCCGTCTAAGGTACACTCCAGAAAGTTCATCCCCGGACTGCCGATAAAATATCCCACAAACGTATGTTCCGGGTTTTCGAAAAGTTCCTGGGGGGTACCGATTTGTATGATTTCACCTTCATACATAATGACCACTTTGTCGGCAAAGGTTAAAGCTTCCACCTGATCGTGGGTGACATATATAAAGGTCAGCTTAAGCTGTTCGTGGATCTCTTTGATTTTGCGACGCAGGTCCCATTTCAGTTGGGGATCGATCACGGTCAGCGGCTCATCAAACAGAATGGCCGCCACATCACTTCGGACCAACCCCCGACCCAATGAGACCTTCTGTTTGGCGTCCGCAGCCAAACCGGCCGCTCTTTTTTTAAGAAAAGGGGTCAAGTCAAGTATCTCGGCCACCTCATGTACACGCTGGGTGATTTTGCTACTGGGAAGGCCTCGATTTTGCAATGGGAAGGCGAGATTGCCAAACACCGTCATGGTGTCGTACAAAACAGGAAACTGAAAGACCTGGGCAATGTTGCGCTTTTCCGGCGGCAACCTGGAGACGTCCTTACCGTCATAAAGCACCCTGCCGTTACTGGGGGTAAGCAAACCGGAAATGACGTTCAGTAATGTGGTTTTACCACAGCCTGAAGGTCCCAGCAGGGCATAGGCACCCCCATCCTCCCAAGTATTGTGAATCTGCTTCAAGGCATAATCCGACTCTTCTTTTGGATTGGGCAGATAGCTGTGAGCAATTTCACTTAACTCGATTCGTGCCATGACCGTCTCCTAATTAAGCTTTTTCAATGACGTCCCGGGAGGGCGCTGCCACCAGGGTTCCGGCATCATCGTACACAAAGAAAGAACTCGGGTTGACATATATTGTTATTTCGGCTCCGATCCGGAGAGGCTGAATCCCATTTTCCTGAACCACCAGCCGAGAATTGTCGTAGTTGACATGAATGAATGTTTCCGACCCGTTAATCTCTGACAATTCTACTCTGCCCTGAATTTTGGCATCCTCCTTACTGGTCCGTGATAGAAAAAAATGATGGGAGCGTACGCCAAATTTGTAATTCCCTGCAGGTAAAGATTTCATGTGGCCTGCTAATAAAATTTCTATATCATGCCCCAGTCGTGCAGTGCTTCCATGGACTTCTCCGCTAATGTAGTTAATGGGTGGGTCGCTAAATACCTCGGCCACCTTAAGGGTTGCCGGGTGGCGGTAGACTTCCGGCGTGGGGCCGGTTTGCAAAATGCGCCCCTCATCAATGACAACAATATTGCCCCCCAGCATCAGGGCCTCGGTCGGTTCTGTGGTGGTGTAGATGTCTATGGCTTTGCGCTGTTTGAAAATTCCCTGCAGCTCAACCCTCAGCTCCTCTCGCAGTTTATAGTCCAAGTTCACCAGTGGTTCGTCCAGCAAAAGCAGGTCGGTGTCTTTGACTAAGGACCGGGCAATGGCGGTACGCTGCTGCTGTCCGCCGGAAAGTTCGTTGGGCAAACGGTCCAGCAGGTCCTCGATATGGAGCATTTCAGCGATTTCACGCACGCGTCGCTCGATTTCTGTTTTTTTAACTCCGGTAATTTTCAAAGGCGAGGCGATATTTTTATAGACAGTGAGAGAGGGATAGTTGATGAACTGCTGATATACCATAGCCACACTGCGCTTTCGCACTGATACGCCGGTGACATCTTTTCCGTCGATAAGAACCTTACCCCGGGTAGGCCTATCTAGCCCGGCCATGATACGAAGGAGGGAAGTTTTACCGGCAAGTGTGCGGCCGAGAATCACATTGCGGGAGCCGGGCTCAAATTCAAGGCTGATATTGTTGAGGTGGGTCTCTCGGCCTACGATTTTATTAATATTTTGCAGTGACAGGCCCATAGTGTATCCCCGTTAATTATCTGGCAGGCTTTGAAACAATTAATTACCTCAATTGAGATGGGGCAGGATAAAACCTAGTTTCGGATAACACCTTTTGAATCTTTTCACAAGAAAAATTATTTAAAATCTATGTAACATTTTAGTAAAAGAAAAGTGCCTTTCAGTTGTTAATATAGCCACAAAAAGGGTACTGTCAAGAAGGGGCGTAAGATACACAAAGAGTATAATATACGTCGAGTAATATTAATCGGTTATGGGTATTGTAAGCATAGATTTCGACTTTTTATGAGCTCGTCAGTATAGGAATTTGAAAATTCTATGTGGAAAAAAATATTGTAATGTGCCATATACTATTTTTATAAGCGTTCACAGGTTCAGGGTTCAGCGCCGCCTCTGTCCACCGAAGTTGCCAGTTTGGTCGAAAAAGTGACGCTGGTCAGAGCAGGAATATGCCCTGCGCGGGGTTCAGTCAATTCTGGTGGAAAAGGGGGACTTGAATTCAGGTGCTTCGGGCGCCAATCATGGACTCCTTCATAGCGGAGGGCGTTATGTGGCCAGCGATCCTGAAACCGCAAAAGAATGCCGGGAAGAAGGTGAAATCCTTAAACGAGTGGCTTCTAACTGCATCGAGAACACAGGTGGTCTGTTTGTGGCGGTGGAGGGCGATGACGAAAAATATGCCGCGGATTTTCCCGATCTTTGTTCCAGGTGCGGCATCCCGGTCCGGGAACTGGACCCAAAAGAGGCCCGCGAACTTGAACCTACCCTAAGCCCTAAAGTTATTGCCGCTTATGAGGTGGAGGATGCATCCATTGACCCCTTCATGCTCTCGATTGCAAACATTGATCAGGCGCTAAGCCTGGGCTGCTTTCTTCTGTGTCACACAAGAGTTGTAGGGTTTGAATGCAGGGATAGACGTATCCGGACAGTACACCTTAAAAATACAAAAACCGGTGAGGATATTATTGTTGAGGCTGAACAGGTGGTGAATGCTACCGGTGCATGGGCCGGGGAAGTTGCTGCTCTTGCCGGTATATCAATTGATTTGCTTTATTCCAAAGGGAGTCTCCTGATTACGGACAACAGAATTGCAACAAGGGTTGTGAACCGTTTACGTCCATCGTCTGACGGCGATATATTGGTCCCAGGTGGTACGGTCTCATTGCTCGGGACAACGTCTATCCGTATAGATTCCTTAGATGACATCCGACCAACCATTGAGGAAATGGATAACATTATTGACCAGTGTGCTGCAGCCACTCCTGTTTTAAAGAAGACCAGATATATTCGCGCCTATAGCGGTGTCAGGCCCCTTGTTGCATCGAAATCTGCAGGGGATGACCGTTCTGTAAGCCGAAGTTTTTCACTTTTGGATCATGTCCGGGATGGGCTTGAAAATTTTGTAACCATTACAGGTGGAAAGTTGTCCACTTACCGTTACATGGCAGAGAAGACCGCGGATCTGGTCTGTACGCGAATGGGTGTCTCCAAACCTTGCGTGACCAGAACCGAACCCCTCCCGTCTTCGGAGACCTCGAGGTGGACTGAGCCGGGTCTGGCCCCAAAAGAGTGGATAAAAAAAGGGGAACCAGAAGATCTCATACTGTGCGAGTGCGAAATGGTGCCCAGAAGCGTTGTAGACGGGATCGTTACATCCATTCGTGAGCAGGGAGGTCGAGCGGATCTCAAGACCATCGGCCTTCGAAGCAGGATAGGCAAGGGCACCTGTCAGGGCGCATTTTGTGGCGTTCGGATCACCTCCTATATGTATGACGAGGGTGAATTACATGCGGGGGAGGGCCTGTCCGATCTTAGGAGGTTTCTGAACGAACGCTGGAAGGGAATACGCCCCATTCTCTGGGATGGATCACTAATCCAGGAGGAATTGCAGGAGGCCATGCACTGCGGTCTTTTTGGCCTGGAATTGTAGACTAATTGTTAACAGGAGAAACGCATCGAATCCATGTCCGACTCAAATACCATAAAATTTGATGTATGCATCATAGGGACCGGGATGGCCGGGATGGCCTCTGCCCTGTTTGCGGCAAACCGGGGTTTGTCTACGGTACAGGTGGGGAGCACCGGTGAAATCATGTTTGCCAGTGGCTTTCTTGACCTGCTGGGGGTCCATCCGATTGAGGAAAAAAGGTCATGGGATAATCCCTGGGAGGGGATCGGCGAGCTGTGCAAGGATATACCCGACCATCCCTATGCACGAATAGAAGAACAGGATGTCAGGGCCGCATTTGATGAATTTCTTTCCTTTTTGCAGGACGCTGGTCTTCCTTATAAAAGACGGAACGAGCGTAACTGCCTGGTGATTACCTCACTTGGAACTCTTAAGAACACCTATTGTGTACCCCAGACAGTGTGGAATGGCGTGGAGGCCCTGGAGACGAAAAAACCCTGCCTGCTCGTTGACATCAGGGGCTTTAAAGGGTTTAGCGCCAGACAAATTGCAGCCGCATTGCAGGGTGTATGGCCGGATCTAAGAACAGCCCGTATTTTTTTTCCCGAGACTGAGCATATGAGTGAGGTTTATACTGAACAGATGGCCCGTGCACTGGATTCACCACAAAAACGGGAGAAACTCATAGCGGTGGTTAAGCCTTATGTTAAAGACGCCCAGGCGGTAGGTATGCCTGCAATCTTTGGTATGTCCCGGACCAGTGAGGTTATTGCCGACCTCAGTGAGGGATTTGGGGCACCGGTTTTTGAGATTCCTACTATGCCTCCTTCTGTCTCTGGCGTGCGCCTCAAGGAAGCCTTTGAAGAGCGGATCCCTGACAAAGGAGTCCGGCTTTTGTCACAAGGGCAGGTCCTGAGCGTACACCACGGAACGGATGACTATTTTGTTCTTGATATGGGGCAAGAAACCAAAGAACGTACCATTAAAGCCAGAGGCATCATTCTTGCGAGCGGCAGGTTCCTGGGAAAAGGTCTTCACGCGGATCGGAAACATATCCGCGAGACTATCTTTGATCTTCCTGTGACACAGCCCCCTGACAGAACCTTGTGGCATCGAAAAGATTTCCTGGACTCCCGGGGGCACCCGATAAACCGGGCCGGCCTGGAAATTGACGACTCGTTCCGTCCACTGGACAGTACCGGCCATCCCGCCTTTAAATTACTTTTCGCCGCAGGGTCCATCCTGGCTCACCAGGACTGGATGCGCATGAAATGCGGTTCAGGCCTGGCCCTGGCCACGGGTTTTGCCGCGGTACAGTCTTTTGTTAGCCTTTGTAAGTGATTAAGACGTAAGCTCTCAATAAATCCGAGCTATGTCAAGGAAATCCCCCTCAATCCCCCTTTGCAAAAGGGGGAGAAGTCGGAGTGCCCAGCCTTGATATGTTACTTTGTCATAAAGCGGCATAGCCGCGCTGTATAAAATTGCGAAGCAATTTTATGATTTGATAAGGTCGAGTTGAATTTGAAGCTGCGCCTTTTTCCGTGGAGTAAGGACAAGGGGATAAAGGAAAAGCAGACTCGATCCCTGGTATGTGCGCTCAAATCCTTCTTCAGACTGGGAAACTGTCATAAGGGGAAAAAACCATGCCGAGACCTGTTGAGAAAAGTTAAATGCTACAGTCAGTCGGTCCGGGCCATTGATTAGCTCAAACTCTGTCAGGTTGTCCTCATGCCCGGTCTCGGGCACCTCCCTCCGACGGCCGGACTCCGGTACGAGATAGTACCTTTTGGGGTCCTGATCAGAAAAAAGCGTCAGGTTGAATTCACAACCGTACAAGGTTGAGAGCGGCTCGGAACCGGAGCACTCAAACTCGTAGTCTACGATCAAACGCGCTTCCGCCCCGACCTGAATCGATTTCTTTACGGTCAGGTCCCTGCCTGCCACATGACCAGTACGCGTTAAAACCACAATGGCTTCTTCTGACGAGGACAAGGCCTTTTCTACCAAATACTCGCCCTCAACAAAATCTCCCAGTTCGTCGTATTCATTTGCGGCATAACCTTCGACGGTGGCATCCTGTGACAGGAAGTGGTCCAGGAGAGAAATCCTGGTGTAGCCATCGTAGATTAGTGAGCGCTCCAGGTTTGCATCCTTTGACTTGGCCATGTCGTGGATGGATGCGATGCTATCAGAGTTCCCGCCTTCACTTTGTGTGATCTCACGGAGACGATGGTGATAGGCCTCACGCCGGCGAGTGAGGGTGTCGCTCAGATTCAGTGCCAGTGGCAGATGGCAGATTTCGAATATTCCCCCTCCTTTGTCAGGATCAAGACCCAGGCTCAAGCCCGGGTTCCACACCAGGATCTCTTCGCTACCATCTTTGTCAAGATCGAGCTGCAGCAATTTGGTTTCTTCGCCGGATTCTTTAATCAGGCGGGCCTGTGCCCGTATCAGGTTCTCGTGGATGGCCCGCCGCAAGTGTCCGAGGTAGAGCCCGCCAAAGACGCCATGCCAATATGCGCAATTGCACTGCCCGCGCCAGAGGAACTCACGGGCCTCTTCATCATGGGTGACCTGCTCACTGAGGAAGAGCATTTTTTTGTGCATTCTGTTGGCCTCGTCATACTTGACAAGAAAATTATCCCACACGCCTCCCCGCACAAAAGGTCGCCATTCCTCCCAGCGGCCTTCGGCCTTGAGCGAATTTATAATATTTTCGAGGGCGTGACCCTGTTCCGCGGGTAGGGCCCATTCAGTCATCTCTTCGTATGACGCCTGGGGAAGATAGATCCGGCCAAGGGGCCTATTCGATGCTACAAACTCTCCGGGCAAAACGGTTTGCAGCCACTCCGAGCTATCTGTAATAGCAGTGAAGAACTTTTCCAGCCAACCCTGTTGAATTACCCAGTCGTAGGTCCCGGGCCAGAGGCCAAATTTTTCGCCGTCATCGCCGTAGAGGGCCACGGCCCGTCCGGCCTCTTTCATTTCCCAGAGATGGCCCATGACCTCCTCTACCGGCTTAAACGGGATGAGATAGCGCATGATCATGGGCGTGGCCAGCAGGCTCAAAGTCTTCCCTTCTTTTTCCGTGATGTAGCGACCGTAGATATCGTGTGGTTTGAGGCCGGCATAATAGAAATGCGTGTCATCAACCACAGTGTAAGCCATTTCTGTGCCGGACAGTGTCAGCGGCAGACCAGGATCCCAGACACGTTCGGTCAACCAGAAGCCGGTCGGTTTACGATTAAAGCGGCTTTCAATATATTCGTTCATCATCCGTACCTGGCCACTGGCATCCCGGACCGGAATGCTGGCCAGCAAGGGTTCGAAAAATCCGCCCGATAGCGGTTCAACCTGATCTCGTTTTACCAGGCCGGCTAAAAGGTCCAGGGTCTCAGGCCGCCGCTGGTCTAACCACTCTAACAGAGGGCCTGAAAAGTGTAAGCCGACCCTGACTGCAGGGTGGTCTTCAAGGAGGTCAAGCAATGGCCGATAACATTTGTCATGGGCCATTTTAAAGACGTGGTCGAAGTTACCAACGGGCTGGTGACAGTGAATGACCATAATCAGGTTCATGGTATAAATGTTCCCTTTCTAAGATGTCTTTAACAGGTAAAAATTTTTACTAATAGCATCGCGAGGGTCATCATTTTAATTCATACTCAAGGTCCAAGGCATAAGGCTCAAGGCGTAAGGAATGAGGGGTTATAGATTATCTTCATTTCCCTTGAATTTTGTGCCCTCAGCCTTTTTACCCCCAACTAAAAAACCCAGTCGTCTGCCAAGTTCATAGAATGTTGATGCCTGTTCCAGGCCAAGGACCTTAGTGAACTCAGCATCGTTGTAAAGATCATAGAATGTGTTTTGGCACTCCCATAGGTCCAGCTCCAGGTGCATGGACTCGGCCATATTCAAGAAGTCAATCATGTCTTTTATGGCGTTTTGATCAGGGGATGATGCCAGGTGAGTCATCTGATTTCGGAGAAAATCCCGTGCCTTTTTTTTGAGTTCCGGCCCATTTAATTTTAGATCTAATTGCCCGGCCCGTTCAGCCACTTGATGCAAACCTGCCCAGTCAACAGTGCCTTCTTCCTGGTCCGGGGTCATAAATTTGACCAATTGTTCATAGATCAAAAGCCGAAAATCCTTTTCCAGATTTTCAGGGACCGGATCACCTGCCTTTTCAAGGAACAATATAAACTCCTGGAGAAGTTTATAGGGCTCTACTAAGGAATCCCTTATCTGTTGGTGGACAGTGCACGCCAGACCTTCGATAAGGCACTTTCGGGTATCCGGAATAAGATCCCGTAATTCATAACGCTTGATCTGGTGCAGATGCCGGAAGAAGGTCTCTTCTATCTTCTCTGGTGATGCTGCCGCGAGTTCCTGTTCGAGTTCCTTGACCATTTGTTTTAGATCCAAACGGGCATCTTTTTCTCCCACAGAACAGCTCAAACCCCTTTTTTCCTGGCGGAAAGCGACATATGCCCGTGTAGATACCTGTCCGGTTGTTTTTTCTTTCACCTGCACTTCTCCAAGGATTGCATTCAGGCCTTCAACCCCTAAGTCTTGCTGTTGGATAGGACTGACCATTTCAGGAAAAATGCAGGTCTCATTTGGTGGCACATTGGCCAAAGCGGCAAGGGCGTAATGGGCAGTAGCTCGGGAGGGATCAATCCGGGAGGGTTTGACCAGTCGGTGATACACCCCGCTTCCATCCCTGTATTCCGGGTCGTTACTCATGGCGTTCGATAAAAATCCCATTAGCCCTTCTTCAAGGGCTGTTTTGGCTAAGGGCTGGGCCAGATCTATGGCTCGCGCGGCATACTTAAGAATCTGGGCCGTCTCTATTCCGGAAATGTCATCGAAGAACCAGCCGCAACTGGTAAACATGTAGAGTGACATTCGCTGGGATTCCATAATTTGCAAGGTTTCCACCTTTTCGGTTGCTCCCAGCCCGTGTGCGGCATGGCGTTTCAGAAAACGTTCGCGCTCCCGGTCCGAGGGATTGGAAAAGACCGTTATATAATCGTCACGCGCTTTCCAGGGATCCTTCAGAAGTCTTCCGCCCTGTTCTTCAAAGGTTGTCCTTAGCTCATTGTTCAGCCAGTCAAGTCCCTCACGCAAGGGAGCACGCCAGGCCTGATTCCATCCCGGCGTGTTACCAACGCTGCATCCGCAGTCTGCGCGCCACCTCTCGACCCCGTGCGCACAGCTCCAGGAGCTGTTCTCAAGAACTTTGACCTCATTTTGCGGGGAAAAGCGTTCAAGAAACAACGCGTAGTTTGTGAGCCTGATATGGTCCGTGTGTTCCAGGTGGTCGAAAATCCAGGCTAAAGCCAATTCACCGAACTTGAAGTGATGTCCGTAAGACTCCCCGTCCGTGGCAACGTTGACTAACCGCGGTCCATCTTTGTGCTCTCCAAATGCCTGTCCGATGCGTGAAAGGAAGTTTTCCCCGGATTCAAGGACTTTTTCATATGCGACGGCGCGCGCGAGTGGCCCATCGTAGAAAAAGATGTCTATAAAGCGGTGGGATCCCTTGTCCAACCAGACCCGGTAAGGGAGGGTCGGATCGATCTGGCCTCCTGAGACATCCTGCCAGTCATTTTCCCCTGAATTTCCGGATAAGGGACGAACCGACTGGGCCTGAGTCGGGGATAGTATGGTAAATTTTATTCCCTCCTGTGCCATTATTTCCAGGGTCTCCATATCAACCGCGGTCTCGGCCAGCCACATTCCTTCGGCCTGCCTGCCAAACCGCTGCTCGAAATCGGCCAGGCCCCATCGAATTTGTGTCAGTTTGTCTCTGCGGCGTGCAAGGGGCATAATGATGTGGTTATAGACTTGGGCCAGGGCATTGCCGTGACCCTGGTAGCGGTCTCGACTGGCCAGGTCCGCAAATATAATCTGGTCATAGATCCAGGGATGGGCCTTTTCCAGCCAGGAGAGCAGGGTAGGGCCAAAGTTGAAGCTCATGTACTCATAGTTGTTGAGCAGTTTCTTAATATGTCCCTCCTGGTCGTGCAGGCGAGCGCGAGTATTGGGGCCGTAGCATTCCCGCGTGATGCGTTCATTCCAATCGTGGTAAGGCTGGGCCGAAGCCTGGTATTCAACGAATTCCAGCCAGGGATTCTCACGAGGCGGTTGATAGAAGTGGCCGTGGATACAAAAATATTTATCGGTCATTGGCTTTTACTGGGCTCCTCTTTGAGATGTGGACAATGTAAGGCAGGGGGGACTGTGTGTCAAAGGGAAAACGGGATTGGGTAAATAAACTCTATTCGTTCAGCATGTTATCTCTTTAAATGGCTTAGTTCTGTTGCAATTGCGGGATATACTTGTCAAACTAAAAAATTAGCGCTATCCTTCTTACCAAAAACTTATCTTAAAATCTATATTAAGACCGCGAAACGATTTTATTGAGGTGTAGCCATATGCAGAAAAAGATAGATCTTTCAGAGATAAAGGTGTGTGTAAAGGGTGGTGGAGATATTGCTTCGGGTGTGGCCTGGAGGCTTTATCAATGTGGTTTCAGAGTGTTCATGACTGAAATTGATCAACCCATGGCGGTGAGGCGTAAGGTGGCCTTTTGCGATGCGATATACCATGACAGCACGGTCGTTGAAGGGGTTGAGGCCTTACTCGTACACAAGACAGACGAGGTTTTTTCCCTTTGGGTTCAAGGGAAAATTCCGATTCTTGTAGATCCCATATGTAAGACATGCAATGTGATAAGGCCTGACGTGTTGGTGGATGCCATCCTGGCTAAAAAGAACATAGGGACCTCATTGCATGATGCGCCCCTGGTCATTGCCCTTGGACCTGGCTTTGAGGCAGGACAGGATGCCCACTTTGTAGTTGAAACCAACCGGGGCCATTATCTTGGTCGTTTGTTGGGCTCAGGTTCGGCAGAGGCCAATACGGGTGCGCCTGGGCCTGTGCAGGGAATTACCACAGATCGGGTCATCAGGTCGCCTAGGGAAGGCATATGGCAGAATAATATGGAAATCGGTGACTTGGTAAAAAAAGGGGATATGGTGGGATCTGTTGCAGGGTTGCCCGTGGATGCACTCATTGATGGGGTGATAAGAGGTATGATCCACCCTGGAATTATGGTTTCAAAGGACCTCAAGATCGGTGATATTGACCCAAGAGGCAACAAGGAGAATTGTTTTACTATTTCGGAAAAGGCCCTGGCCATTGCCGGAGGTGTATTGGAAGGAATCCTCAGGGTTTATGGATAATTACTATCGTTTGACCCCTTGCTTGTCAAACCCGCCCGTACATTTCCAGAGGAAATCGCGGTCATCGGAGCCGGGACGTTTAGGCCGGATATTTCCTCATCAGTTTACCTTGAACTTTGAACCTGAGGAGTAGTTACACATTATTATATTTTGCCCTTTTAAGGAATCCCGAAAAGGGCTTTGGCATTCTTTGAGGCTTGCAGGGCCACTTCATCAAACTCAATACCTCTGAGCCGGGCAATTTCCTGTGCCGTAAAGGTAACAAACAGCGGCTCGTTTCTCTTTCCTCTTTTGGGTACTGGTGCCAGGAATGGGGCATCGGTTTCTACAAGTATGCATTGGAGCGGGAGGCTGGCGGCAACGTCCTTAATCTGAGATGCATTCTTGTATGTAACGGTGCCGGGAATTGAAATATAGTATCCAAGCTCAATCAATGTTAAGGCCAGATCAGTATCTCCGGAAAAACAGTGTATTACGCCCTTTCTCTCTCCTTTTCCCATTCTTTTAAGAATTTTGAGGACATCACTGTGGGCTTCACGATCATGAATAATCACCGGCAAATTTAAGTCATGGGCAATCTCAAGCTGGCGCAGAAAAATCTTTAGTTGTTCGTCCGGAGAGGAATAATCACGGTAATAGTCAAGCCCGATCTCTCCCCAGGCCACAACTTTCTTTTTCGATGCCATTTGAGCCAGCTTATCCAGGGCCTGGTTATTACACCCATCGGCGTTGTGGGGATGATACCCTATGGCTGAATAAATAAAGTCGTATTTTCGGGCCAGATCCAGGGCAGAAGATGAGCTGTCCAGATCTATTCCAACGGTTACGATATGGGAGATGCCGCCTCTTTTGGCCCTCTCAAGGACTTCTTCTCGATCCTTGTCAAAATTTTTCATATCCAGATGAGCGTGACTGTCAATCAACATGATATCCTCTTTTTTCGTAATAATTCACCGCAAAGACGCTGAGGCCGCAGAGAAAAGAAAAACTAATGCCACGGAAATTCTATCCCGCCAAGATAACGCCATATGCCATATATTGTATAAAAAACCAATGATTGTCATATGGCACAATAGAAGGCGGGAAAATTATAGATATTTATTGAGGCCTGTTAATCTTGCCTCGCACATGGAATAATGGAACGGTGTAAATTCGTCTTCTACCGAATGGATTAGATCCGAATTCCTCATTTCTCTTTGTGGTTTGTCAACTTAATTTTCCTAATAACCCATTCCGTCAATTTTTCTCCGAGGCGTAGGCTCTACGAGCCGGAGGCCCAAAGCCCATTATTCCAGTGTTCCAGTTGGGGCGAAGCCCCTAAGTTCACTCGGCGTTCTTTGCGCCTCGTTCCCTTTTTCTAATAGCTTTTTTATTAAAGCCCAGTATTTCAAAATTCCAATTAGCCATAAAATTACTACGTGATTCTATATAATCCCGTTTGTTTTCGCAAATAATTATGTTGCATATTCTCGTAAATCTTTTAAAATCAAAAACAATTTTCCTTTAGGTACTCACACTTGACGTATTTTGGATAGTTTGAATTTATGCTTGGCTTACCAAAAAAAGCATCTGACAATGATGCAAACAAGAAATCCCTTGAGCAACAGCTCGAATATCAAAAAAACCTGAACAATATTACGAACAGGATACATTCAGCGAACGATACAAACGAAATCCTGCTGAACCTTCAAGGTGAAATCCTGAGTCTCTTTGACGCTGACAGGATTACTGTCTATGCGGTTGATCGCACCAAAAAACAGATTGTTTCAAGGATAAAGACCGGGGACGAAATCAGTGAAATCCGTGTCCCTGTTGATAAACATAGTATTGCCGGGTACTGTGCTGCCTCCGGCAAGGTGGTGAACGTTCTTGATGTCTATGATGAGTATGAACTCGAACGCATCAACCCTAAATTGAAATTTGACAAGAGCTGGGATCAAAAGACAGGATATAAAACGACCCAGATACTTGCAGCCCCTGTCACGTACAATAGATATCTTTTAGGCGTTATACAATTGATCAATAAAAGGAAAGGGAAGCCCTTTACAGATGAAGACCAGACTTCGGTCCTGGATATTGCAAAGGTCCTGGGGGTGGCCTTCTTTAAAAATCAGCAAGTTGCTCAAAAGGCGAAGCCTACAAAATTCGACTTTCTGATCACTAACAACATTATCAGCAGCAAAGACCTGAACGAGGCTATTTCACGGACGAGAAAGGCTAAAAGATCGGTGGCTTCCGTCCTTATAACTGATTTTCATGTCTCCAGGGATAATATTGGAAAATCCCTGGCAGATTTTTTCAAAACCCGTTTCATTCCATACGACGAGAAGATGGTTATCCCTGGTGAGTTGTTAAAAGGCCTGAGGGTGAGCTATCTGAAGCACAATGCCTTTGTTCCAATTGTCGAATCGGATGGCAAGGTTGTCGTGGCCATGGAGAACCCTAACTCCCTCCCGGCAAGGGATGCCATTAAAAGGCTCATTCCCGTCAGGGGATTTGAATACTGCGTGGCCCTCAAAGAAGATATCTACGACATGATAAACCTGTTCTTTGATGTAAAAAGGACAGAACTATTGAATGATTCTGACAGCATTGAGGATATCCTGGGTCAACTGGCATCTGATGATGAAGAATACGATGAAGAAATTGCAAGCATGACTGAAGAGGACAGTGCTATTGTCCAGATTGTCAACAAAATAATTATTGACGCCTACAATCGTGGTGCTTCGGATATCCACATCGAACCACGCCAGGGAAAGGCCAATGCCCTAATCAGGGTCAGGGTAGATGGTGCATGCCAGGTTTACCAGACCCTCCCTTACACCTACAAGCGAGCCATTGTCTCTCGTATTAAGATCATGTCAGACCTGGATATTGCAGAAAGACGTCTTCCTCAGGACGGAAAGATCAAATTCAGGCGTTTCGCCCCTTTGGATATTGAACTCCGGGTCGCTACCATTCCAACGGCAGGACAAAACGAAGATGTGGTTCTGCGACTCTTATCGACCGGCAAACCTTTGCCGCTGGATGATATGGGAATGAGCGAGAGGAATTACGAGGCCTTTTTAGACATAATCGAAAAACCTTACGGCATCGTGTTGGTAGTGGGCCCTACAGGAAGCGGGAAGACCACCACACTTCACGCTGCCCTGGCTGATATTAACAGGCCTGAAACAAAGATATGGACAGCCGAGGATCCGGTAGAGATTACTCAGGAAGATCTTCGCCAGGTTCAGGTCAGACCTAAGATCGGGTTTGATTTTGCAAGGGCCATGAGGTCTTTTTTAAGAGCAGATCCGGATGTGATAATGGTAGGGGAAATGCGTGACCGTGAGACTGTATCTACAGGCATAGAAGCCTCTTTAACGGGTCACCTGGTTCTCAGTACCCTTCACACAAACAGTGCTCCGGAGACTGTCACGCGGCTGTTGGATATGGGAATGGATCCCTTTAATTTTGCAGATGCCCTTCTGGGGGTCCTTGCCCAGCGGCTGGTGAGAACCCTTTGCAAGGATTGCAGGGAGAAATACCATCCTGCCAGGAATGAATTTGACGCATTGGTAAGGGCCTATGAAGGTGATTTTGATTCCCTTGGCTTTGAATACAATGATGAATTTTTCCTTTACCGCCCCAAAGGGTGCCCAATGTGCGGTAATAGCGGTTACCGGGGCAGGACCGCCATCCATGAACTCCTTGTAGGCACAGACAACCTAAAATCGTTGATCCAAAACAGGGCAAAGATGGCGGAGCTAAGGCAGGCTATAAAAGACGGTATGACTACCCTGATGCAGGATGGCATTCGGAAGGTTTGTCTTGGACTTACGGATCTTATTCAGGTAAGGAGGGTTTGTATTAAATAATTTTCCGTTCACCGTTTTCCGTTCACCGATGGAGAAGGGCCAAAGCATTAAACCGATAGAGAAAAAACGGTCAACGGTCAAAAGAAACCGGCGTACAGATTAAGGAAAACTTCCGGGATGAAACAGCCCCTCTGTTTCGTCCAGCCCGAACATAATATTCATATTTTGAACAGCACTTCCAGCCTGCCCTTTCACCAGGTTATCTATAAGGCTCACTACAATAAGTTTCCCGGTCCTTTCGTCCACGTTTACTGAAATATTGCAGAAATTGCTGCCTCTCACATTGATGCTTCCCTGCGGCTTTTCAGGCCCAAATACTCTTACAAATGCATCATTTTTATAAAAAGATCGATAGGCCTCTTCCGCGGTTTTGAGGTTTTGGCCCTCGTTTAATTGGCCATATATGGTGGTCAGGATGCCACGGCAGAGGGGCACCACGTGGGGCACCACGTGGGGCGTAAATGTGACCTTGATGTCCTGCCCTGCAATAAGGCTCAACTCTCTTTCTATTTCATACACATGCTGGTGGCCTGATATCTTATAGGCGTTCATGGACTCATAGCGTGCAGGATAATGAAAAGCCGGATTGGGGGTTTTCCCTGCTCCTGATACCCCGGTTTTTGCGTCGAAGATGATAGAATCCGGTTCAATGAGGTTGGATTTTATGGCCGGAGATAAACCAAGTATACAGCTAACCGCAAAACAACCCGGGTTCCCAACCAGGTTGGTCCCTGAGATTTCATTCCTGTGTAATTCTGCCAGGCCGTAAACGGATTGAGGTAACAGCTCAGGGGAGGCGTGATCCTGGGGTCGTCCAATTCGCGCTGCATATCCCTTGAAGGTCTCCAGGTCGTTGAAGCGGAAATCGCCGCTGTAATCAATGACCTTTACGCCTTTTTTTATCCAGGCAGGGGCCGCGCTTTGTCCCACACCATCGGGGGTAGCAAAAAAAACCACTTGAAAGTCATCGGGGCAGTCTGGATCATCCGGGGCAAATACGGGCAAATCACAAAAGCCTGTTAGATGTGGGTACAACTCGCTTATGGGTCTACCTACGTCCTGTTTGGCAACAAGGCCTCTGATCTCTGCATATTGATGATTCAATAGAATCTCTATTGCACCGCAGCCTCCATAGCCACCGGCGCCAATAATACCCACTTTAATTTTTTCCATGATTTCCCTGTAGTTGATTGTTGATATTGTAACTTAATAAGTTCAGGCCTTCCGACTTCTTCCCCCTTTTAGAAAAGGGGATTGAGGGGGATTTTTTGAATACCTCCCGGACTAAAAATTTGCTTTACTTCAACGCATAACTGACATTAAAGATTAAACCGGAAATTGATTATATCTCCATCTTTCACTTCATACTCTTTGCCTTCGAGACGTACCCTCCCGGCTTTCTTGGCCTCCTGAAAGGTCCCGCAGGTCTTCAGGTCTTCAAAAGCTAAGGTCTCAGCGCGGATAAAGCCTTTTTGCATGTCGGAGTGCACTGTTCCTGCAGCTTCAAAGGCCGGAGTTCCTGTTGTAATGGACCATGCCCTCACCTCATCAGAGATAACCGTGAAGAAAGAGATGAG
>MVDB01000186.1 GCA_002050025.1 Desulfobacteraceae bacterium 4484_190.2 | reverse complement strand
CCTTCCATTCCAGGACTATAGGGAAATAGAATGAACCCCCAAAGTAAATTTCACGGAGGTAAACTACAACCGAACTTTCGACCCATGCAAACGCAATCGCAAAAATGACAACCCATATCCAGCTCCAAAACGCTTTTCGGGGAATTTTTTCGATTTTTGCGTTTTGCCTCCAGTTTCGTGTTGCCATCGCTCGCCTAAGCACGATCGCCAAAACGGTCCATCAATTCCTTGGCCCGCTGCTTCGATTCTTTCACATCTTTAGTTGGGAAAATGCATGTTGGGGTTTCAATAATGCCCTTATCCGCGAGAACCTCTTTGATAATAGTTACAGGCATCCGCTGATAGATGCCCTTGAGATCACGCAGATACTGCCCAAGGTCCCACACCTGCTGAAGGTATTCCGGATAATTATCTTGATCAGCCGTTATTCGAAGGGAGGATTCAGTGATTTTCTGCCATGCCTCGGGAGCCAGGTTAGCGCCTGAAGACACCACTCCGCTCATGCTCGGGTGATCCATGAAATGCGTTTCGTCTCCATCATAAATCCTGAAACGTGCCCGGCTGCGGCATGCCTTCTGGTAATTATGGGATCGATCCAGGGAGCCCAAAAAGATTAAGCCGGCAATGGCTTTAAAGGAAACCAGTTCCTTCAAGATAGCTGTACGAATATTGCTTCTTTTCATTGGCTTGGCCAGGCTTCTTATAAATTCAGGAGCATTGTGAAGGATAAAGGGTTTGTTTACCATTGAGCTTAATTTCCGGTAGAGTGCCGGGAGACCCCGATTACTGTGATAATAGTTACTGTGATAATAGAGAGGAGTGTCAACCCAGAAAACCTGCCCCTCATACCTGCGTCTTTCAAGAGTCTTTTTTAGACCAAGAAGGGTCTCCGTTGTCTTCTCCTCATCCTCCTGGGTGATCCAGAACAATATGGGGATCCGGCCACGGACCACTACCAGGGCCTTTTCAAGAAGCTCCAACCGCTGAGCAAGGGAAAGGTTTTTACCTTCGCCCGTATCAGGGCTTGCCAAAAATACAGCGTGAGCGAGGGGGGACAGCCGATCCAGAAGGTGACCTAATCCCTGGCCATCGATGGATCTGTCATGCTTAAGGGGGGTGATCAGGTCAACGATCAGCCCCCGCGGTGGGACTAAGGCCTGCATTTATTTTGAAATCCTTTCTTCCCAGAAGGTCATGCAGATGAACAACTCCCTTCACTCTGTTGTGCTTGTCCACAATGACGAGGTGTGTTATGGCATTAAGCTCCATAAGACCCAGGGCTTCTGCCGCAGTCCGGCTTTCATCAATGGTCTTGGGGGAGGGAGACATGATGTCTTCAATTTTCATCCCATGGATATTCTTGTTGCGCAGGAGGACCCTTCTCAAATCCCCGTCACTGACAATGCCTGCAAGTTTTCGGTCTTTTCCAATGATGAGTGTTGCCCCGACCTTTTTGGCATCAATTTCCTCTATCACCTGCTGAACCTTTGATCCGAGAGGAACCATGGGAATCCGGTCATTTATGAGCATGATCTCCCTGACCTTGACAGCAAGACGCTCTCCAAGGCTACCTCCAGGATGGAATCTCTTGAAATCATCCTGGTTAAAGTGACGACGATTGATAAGGACGACGGCAAGCGCATCGCCCATTGCCAGAGCAGCAGTGGTGCTGGCCGTTGGGGCCATCCCCATCGGGCAGGCCTCTCTTTCCACACCCACATCGATAACCAGATCGCAGGCTTCTGCCATGGGCGAGTCCATACCGCCCGTAAAGCCTACAATTTTTGCCCCGATTTTCTTGAGCATGGGCAATATATTGTTGATCTCGGTAGTATGTCCGCTATTGGAAATTGCCACAACGATATCATCACTGGTAACCATACCAAGGTCACCATGAATGGCCTCTGCGGGGTGGAGAAACTGGGAAGGGGTACCTGTGCTATTGAGGGTTGCGGCAATTTTTCTGGCGACGAGGCCGGATTTTCCCATCCCTGTTATTATGACCCTCCCCTTGGCCTTCATGATAGATTCTATGGCCTTTTCAAATTCAGGGCCCACACGATCCACCAGGCTCAAGATACCCTGCGCCTCTATTTTGAGAACCTCTTTGGCTTGTTTAATAACCATCTGAAATCAACTTGCACCACTTTGCTACGGATTGCTATGGTGGACTTTTTTTCTGTTTCTTAGTTCCCACGGCCCTTTTTACATTGTTTTTTATTTAACATTTTGCATCATAGTTCTCAAGATATTAGTTGTATATAAATTTGTATGGACTTATTATTTAATTTTAACTATAAATTCTTTGTAGTTCAGGTGCTATTGTCGAGCTTAATAGGGAACCTCGTTGAAATCGAGGACGGGCCCGCCGCTGTTATCGGGGACGAAAACCGCAAAGTGCCACTGCCCCGCCGCAAGCGGGATGGGAAGGTGCGGCACATAGAATGATCCGAAAGTCAGAAGACCTGCCTGAACAGGGGAAAAACCTCCGCGGAGCAGGTTAACCCTATGGATCTTGTGGATAAAAAAGGGATTTCCCAGATCGAGAGAACCGGTCTGGGTTTTTTTATTTTGGGGAGCAAGAAGAAATCAGTATCAAATAATGTGCTATGGACAACCGATGATCCAAATGATAAAGAAACGCAATTCAAAACCGTGCACAACATATCACTACCCGGTTAAAAAAATACCACTAAGGCATTCAATTCTCATGTTGGCCGGTGTAATTGTACTGTCCTGGATCACTGTATCCCCAGCCGCCACCTTTAAAGATGCACTCGGGAGGACAGTGACCCTTAAGACACCACCTAAAAGGATCGTTTCTATGGCTCCAAGCCTGACCGAGATCCTTTATTATCTGGGGCTGGAAGACCGTATTGCAGGAGTGACCCAGTTCAGCTATTATCCACCTGAAGCTGCCCAAAAACCAAATGTTGGAAGCTACATCAACCTGAACGCGGAAAGAATTGTCAGCCTCAATCCTGATCTGGCCATAGGGACAAAGGATGGCAACAAACCCACGACAGTCAGACTTCTCGAACAGGCGGGTATACCTGTTTACATAGTGAACCCTCGAAATATAGAGGATGTTATCAGCACCATCTACGAAATAGGTGAACTTTGCGGCGTTGGAAAAAGAGCAAAGAAGCTGTCAACCCGATTGGGCACACGGGTAAATCGTATCCACGCACAGACTTTGTCCCTGAAAAGGCCTCTTGTGTTTTTGCAGATAAATACTAAACCTATCATGACGGTAAATAAAAACACCTTTCATCATGATGTGATCCGGCTGGCGGGAGGAGACAATATGGCCAAAGATGAGCCGATTACCTATCCAAGAATCAGCATAGAGGAAGTCATGCGCAGGGGACCCGATGTGATCATAATATCCTCTATGGAACGGGGGGGGAGCTTTGAGAGGGCACGAAAGGAATGGATGAAATGGTCGAGCATACCCGCAGTGAAAGAACGGAGGGTTTATTTGATTAATTCCGACCTCCTTGACCGACCTTCACCTCGAATCGTGAAGGGACTGGAGACTATAGCCAGGCTTATCCATCCCGAGGTAGAATGGGGCAGATGATTCAGCAAACCATAAAGAGGCCTTTGAGTCCCATGCGGGTCATCCGCATATCCCTGGTCCTATTCCTTTTTCTGATCTTTACCATACTCCTCTCCATGTTGCTGGGAACCGCCGATGTGACCATTGCTCAATTGTGGGGCATTTTGACTGGAGACACCGAGGTCAAGGAGATGACAAAGCTCATAGTCCTCAATATCAGGCTTCCCAGGATTATGTCTGCAGGACTCGCCGGTTTTTCACTCTCCCTCGGGGGTCTGGTATTTCAGGCCATTTTACGGAATCCGCTGGCCGATCCTTTCATCCTGGGCGTTTCCAGCGGTGGGGCCTTCGGGGCGGTGCTCGGCATCATGTTCGGATTCAGTTTTAACCTGGGGATACCCCTCCTGTCCTTTGCCGGAGCCATGTTGACCATTTATCTCGTGCTGGTCATGGGGCAGAGGAAAATGGGCATGGAATCTTCAACTATCCTGCTTGCAGGCGTAATTATCAATGCATTCTTCACGGCCATCATCATGTTTTTTATTTCCACTGTGGCTGACGATCGTCTTCACACAATGCTTTTCTGGCTGTATGGTGATCTTTCTCAAAGCGCCTACGTCCAGTTTGCAATAATTGCTCCGGTTGTCGTTATGGCTTTTATCATACTTTACGGTCTCTCAAGACACTTAAATTTAATCACAGCCGGGGAGGAAACTGCGCTCCAATTGGGCGTTGATATAAAAAGGACAAAGATGATTTGCTTTCTCGTTGTCTCCCTAATTATCGGTCTTGTGGTATCTTTTTCCGGTCTAATAGGGTTTGTGGGCCTTATCGTCCCCCATCTGGGGAGGATGGTCCTTGGTTCTGATCATCGTCTTCTGATGCCCGCTTCAGCTCTGGGCGGGGCGGTTTTCCTGATTGCTGCGGATACGGTCGCCAGAACGATTATTTCGCCAAGTGAGTTGCCTGTGGGCGTAATCACCGCATTTATCGGGGCACCCTTTTTCATTTACCTGCTTAAAACAAGAGGAAGTAGATGGACCCGGTCTTGAGTTTAAAGAAGGTTGGATTTAGATATGACAATTTTTGGGCTATCCGGGACCTGGATCTTGATGTCAAACCGGGTGAGCTTTTGGCCGTGCTGGGGCCGAACGGATCGGGCAAAAGCACGCTTTTAAAGGTGGTGGACGGAATACTAGCCCCTCAAGAAGGGGAAGTGCTGCTCAAGGATCGGCCCGTATTTAAATGCACCAGATCTGATGTGGCAAAAGAGGTGGCCATGGTGGCCCAGGAAACCCATTTTTATTTCTCTTTTTCTGCCCTTGAAGTAGTTCTAATGGGGCGTTTTCCGCGTCTAAGGCGCTTTCAGTTTGAGGGCAGGCGCGATATGGATGCGGCCTCCAGGGCTTTACAGGCCACCCAATGTCTTGATCTGGCGGAGCGATCCATCCATGAGCTCTCCGGTGGGGAAAAACAGCGAGTGCTCATAGCCAGGGCGCTTGCCCAGGAGCCAACGGTTATTCTGCTAGACGAACCTACATCTTTTCTCGATCTAAGATACAAAAAAGAAATCTTCGACTTGATTTCTTCCTTAACCCATGAGAGGGGCCTGAGCGTAGTGGTGGTTTCCCATGATATCGATCTGGCGTCCCAGTACTGTGACCGAATGGTAATGTTGAAAGATGGACGCGTCTATTCAACAGGTGTGCCGAACGAAGTCATTACGGCTTCCAATATTAAAGCCGTATATGAATGCACGGTGATTGTCGACAAAAACCCGGCTGCAGGAAGCCCGAGAGTTAGCTTAGTACAGTAAACGGTAGCCGTTCATGGGTGCAAAAG
>MVDB01000023.1 GCA_002050025.1 Desulfobacteraceae bacterium 4484_190.2 | reverse complement strand
GCGCTCTTCCAGTGGGGGATGAGTTGAAAAGAACTTCATAAGGCTATTCCCTGACAGGGGATTTACAATAAACATGTGTGCGGTTGAAGGGTTGGCTTTCATTGGGAGCCTCCGTGAATAGGTGCCAAGCTTTTCCAGAGCACTTGCAAGACCCTCAGAATCGCCGGCAAAACTTGATCCGGTGGCATCAGCGAGATATTCGCGTGACCGGGATATGGCCATCTGAATCAGCATGGCTGCCATTGGGGCCACAATCGACATGGCGATCAGCCCAATGGTTCCAAGGCCTCCTTCATCGTCTTCAGAACTGCCGCCGCCAAAAAAAGCCGACCACCGGGCCATGGTGGCCAGAAGCATTACGGCCCCCGCCATGGTAGCGGCAACTGAGCCAATCAGGATATCGCGATTTTTCACATGGGCCAGCTCGTGGGCCAGAACCCCCATAATCTCTTCCCGATCCATGATCCTGATAAGACCTTCGGTGATCGCTACAACCGCATGCTCCGGGTTTCTTCCAGTGGCAAATGCGTTTGGTGATTCCTGGGGAATTACATAAATTTTTGGCATGGGAAGGCCGGCATTCCTTGTAAGGGTTCGAACTATCTCATAGATTTCAGGGGCCTGTTGCGGTGTCACCTCCCTTGCATGATACATCTTGAGAACCATCTTGTCCGAATACCAGTAGCTAAAGAAGTTCATGCCTGCTGCCACCACAAGCGCAATAATCATTCCCTGGCGCCCTCCCAGGAGTTGTCCCATCCATAAAATAAACGCCGTCATTACGGCCAGCAAGATCGTCGTTCTAATCTGATTTCCCATTATGTTATAACCCCTTATGCGTTTACCAAAAATTTAGCCACGACATTGAAAAAGTCAAATTTATTTTCATGTTCATCCAGCGCTATCAAACCACTTGTAAGGGAAACAAAGCTGTTCTGCAAAATCCGGCAGAAGGGGAAAAATACAAGATATTGACTAATTGGCCTCTGGAACTACTATATATAATTTAATATAAATAGTTATTAATTAGTAAAAAATACTTGACAAATACCATTATAAATGTATAATTATATATAATTCTATCTAAATGCATTCCAAGCTCTGCAAGGCAAAATGTTTATTGGAGGTATTATGGATCATATTCTGGTTATTGAAGATCAGGATGGACTTCTCAATTTCCTGCGTGAAACGCTAATACTCTTGGGTTATAAAGTGAAAACCGCCCATAATGGCGAAGAGGGGATAGAGTTGTTTGACAACCGTGAAGACTTCAATCTTGTGATCACCGATATCCGTATGCCAAGGAAGGACGGTAATGCAGTTGCGAAACACATTCGGAATTCACATAAACCAGACACACCTATAGTGGCAATTACCGGGTTTGATGAGAGTATTGAGAAGGGGTTGTTCGACATTTCTCTATTGAAACCATTCAAAGTGCAAGCCTTGATGGGAGCAATTAGATCACTTACTTAGAACGAAAACCCGTTCAGGCAGTATTTTGGATATGTTAATGGTGATGCGTTCTGATATGGATAGGCGTTCAGGAGAAGATAGACGTAAGGCATATGACCTTGATTATTTCTCTAACGGGGGAGTCGAAAGAAGGAATTGGAAAGAACAAAGATCCAATGTGGAGAAAAGAGTCGGCTGGACGAGAGTGAGTAAATGGTCTAGTGTGTCCCTGAAGGCTTTAAAAGCCTGAAAATAGTTTCCACAGGCATCCACCACAAAACTAAGGGCTTGCGCACTCTTACGCGTTTTTAAACCTTCCTCTTTCTTTGGTCTTTCCCTATTAGTGTGACATCTCTCCTTTCTCCATTACTTCTCCGATCTGTACCGCATCTGCGCTCGATTCCGTCTCTGCGATCAGGGTCAATCCGCCGGCCAGCCCGCTGCCTTCTCTCAGGAATGTGGCCATCATATAAAAACTGTCGCCTGTCAATCTCGGCTCGTCTGCCACCGTTATCTCTTATTTCCGACGCCAGGTTCAACTCGCTCGGCATAACATGTCCTTTATTAGTCATTGGTTTCCTATCATGTGAGAGGGCTTAATACCTCTTCAATCCTAATGCAGGGCCTTTTCCCATTGATTCCAGCACCTCATCAATCTGCGAGATACTAATAAGCCCCTGATCAAATAATATCCTACCGATAAACCTGTACTTACCTCTGGACTTCTTCTCCATTGCCTGGATACTCATCACTTCTGTAAGGTTGCTTGAGGTAATAAATCCTCTTTCAACCGCTTGGACCCCAAAACGCATTTCAGGGTATTCGCTTTTCCTTTTAGTGTCCTTTGCTTTGAGCTCCATGGCTTGCCTGGTTTTCATCCAAAAACCCCCTTTTTTCTCCGATACCCGTCAGGGACAGGTCCCTGCTTCACAATAACTGCATCAATCATTTTTTTCTAAGCTCTTCCAAAATCCCGCTTTTCCGATTAACAAAACAGTAAAAATAGATGAAGCTTTTGATAACGCAGTTTAACCAGAAAAATATGATGATTTCATATAATCTACATATTGATGCAGACAACTTCCTATTAAGCCCCCTGTCTAAAAAGCGACAGTGCAGGTGGAGCGGATTCAGCCGATGTTGAATAGTCAAGAGTTTTCCGACCAATGTTCCATTCCTCATATCTTTCATTTGTGCGGGCAAAAGACTATCTTCTGCCTTTTTTTCTTAACGAAGTTATTCCTAATGTAGAGCAAGGCTCATGCCGGACTAGCACACCAGATCCTTTTGGCTTAATTTATCAATTATTTTAAATCATTATACTGCTGAAGCCAAAAAACGATTCAAAATATGGGTAAGAGATACCACCTGTTTTGGGAAATCAGCTTCGACTTTTTGGCAAAAGTTTACATAGTTTAACGGTAGGTTCTCAATAACTTCGGGCTGTATTAAAAAATCCCCTCTCCGAGCCGTAGGCACTACACGCCGGAGGCCTCAATCCCATTTGCAAAAGGGGGAAGGTTCGGAATGCCCAGACTTATTGCGATGTTACGACTAACGGTGAGAACGCCGACAAGGTCCACCCGGTTTTTTTGGCAAAATGCTTATGCCTTCTGATGAAATGGATTTACGTGACAGCTTAGCGCTTCTTAAATAAGGCAGGGAGAGGTATGGGGGTCTCTTTCAAAGCACTAAACTGTTATAGATTTGATTACGGGAAGATAAATGGAGGATAAAATGCACTAAGGGTTACGAATCTTTTTGTAAACGAACAATAAGCACGGAACAGGGAGCCCTGTGAGCCAATCTCTTGGCCACACTTCCAAAAACTACCAGGCCCACACCTGAAAGACCGTAGGAGACGGTCACCACAAGATCCACACTGTTTTCTTTCAGGTATGTTATTACTTGAGACGAAACATGGCCGTCGAGTACAACCAATTCAGAATCAATGGAATCACCTAGCCTGGAGCCATATTCCTCCTCCATACGGTCTTCTAATTCCGCGATCATTGATTTCTTCGATTCGACGGGGAACACCCATTCTGCTTCTGCCAGGACGGGATTAGCAACGGCAGGCAAAACGTGGATCACTATGAGTTTAGCCCCATATTTCTTGGCCATATCAAGGGCTGTGACAAAAGCTGCCTCGGAATTTTCTGAAAAATCGGTGCAACAGACAATTTTCTTCATGGAAATATCCTCCGTAAAACCCCTGCATCATCACGCTATTAAAAGGGAGCTGAGTGTTTATTGCCACAGACATATAATTAAATTTTAAATGAAAACAGACCGGATGACAATCAAAAAATCAGTCCAACTTTTCATGTCAAAACGGATACGGTAAAAAGGCTAATGAGGAATATCCCCTTGACTTCTATTCTTTAATGCATTTAACTCCCCGAATCCCTAGAAGGGCGACTGAAATTGAAGGATATAGTTCTATGACGGAAGAGTTAAAAACCGATATAGAGGTCATCTTTGTCTTGACTCTCGTCCATTTTGTTGGCGATTTTTATATGTCTTTTGTGATTCCACTACTCCCGTTGTTTGTCCAAAAGTTTTCCCTCACTTTGACACAGGTGGGATTAATCACAGGCATAAGCCGTTTTCTGGCATTTGTTGTTCAGCCCCCCGTGGGTTATATCGCTGATCATCACAAAACACGTGCTTTTGTTCTTGGAGGCCCCCTCCTGGCCATTGTCTTTGTTCCTCTTATTGGCCTAGCTCCAAGCTTTGTAGTGCTGATTATCTTAATATCCCTGGGGTCAATCGGTTCATCTATGTTTCACCCTGCATCTGCGGGCATGGTCTCAGCATATGCGGGGCGTAATTTTGGTTTTTCCATGTCTATCTTCAATGCGGGAGGCACCATTGCCTTTGGGCTGGGACCTCTTTTTATCACCTATTTTGTAGGAACATACGGCCTGAGGGCATCCCCATTCACAATGATATTAGGCTTGGCAATAATGTTGCTCCTATTCAGGGTCGTGCCCCTTCCAAAAGTAGAGGGGCTTACAAACCTCGGCTTTTTCAGTTCAATCAAAGATGTCCTGGGAGCCGTCTGGAAATCCATTGCACTAATTTGGGTAGTAATGGTCTTGCGGTCTTTTGTCGGCCAGTCTTTTTTGACATTCATACCCGTGTTATTCGCTAAAGAAGGCTATTCCCTGGTCTCCATAGGAGCAATCGTGTCAATCTTTACAGTGGCAGGTGCTATCAGCGGGCTTTTGGCTGGCCGGCTTTCAGACAGATTTGGATATAAGCCATTATTTTATGCCACTCACGGTCTGGCAACACCCAGTTTATATCTGTTGCTTTTCCTTCCTAGCAAATGGGTCTATCTTGGCGTCTTTCTGTCAGGATTTTTCGTTCTGGCCACCATGCCTCTCGCAGTGGCAATGGCGCAAGAATTGGCCCCCCGGGGCAGGTCCATGGTCTCAAGCCTTATGATGGGTTTTGCCTTTGGGGCAGGCGGCATGATGACCGCCCTGGCAGGAAAGCTGGCAGACATCTTTTCAATTCGACCTGTTCTTGCCTCCCTGGCGATAATCCCCTTGCTGACAACCGGCCTAATTGCCCTGGTACATGAGAGGAAACCAAGTCGCTGAAATTCAACGCATATGTCACGCGCGATACAAATCCCCGGGTCTGTTTTCCATTTCCTCCGCTTCACTTGTTACGTCCTTTGAGTTCTCTGACCTTCTCCAGCGTATCCATGTAAACATCTCTCTTTGAGGGGTCAAGCTCCATGGCCTTTAAAGCGAGGGTTTCCGCTCTATCGAGGTTCTCTTTCCTTATGTAGTAAAGCCAGGCAAGATTGTTATGGACATCCGCATTGTGAGATTCCTTTCTTATTCCCTTTTTGTAATATTTTTCTGCCTGGTCCAATTCGTTTTTTTGAAAATATACATTTCCAAGATATAGATAAGCAATAGGAAGCCTCTTGACTGCAGCCTTATATTCTGTAATGGCATTATCAAACTCTCCATCTTTCTCATAGGCCATGCCCAGTTTGAGGTGCTCTTCTGATGAAAGAGGATCATCATATATTATTATCCGGGGCATGGCGCAACCTGCAATTATTACCAGCAGCATAAGCATCAATAATCGAATGCGTATCATTCTTTCCTCGGAGATCACACGACTCATTCACGTATTCCCGGTTCAACACGAAGGGTCCAGCATTTCGTCCTCTGCCAATGGGGAAGAAATCTGTCCCAACGCATAAGCTGTTCGCGTTCCTTTCCTGAGTTGACAATGACGCCTTCCGGCCCATAGCCAATAACGACCAGGTAGTGATATTTACTCAGGTTGGCAAACCCCAGATCAATCATTACGATAAGTGGGATATCCCCATCCACAGCGCACTGGATATCATTGGCGCTACCACTGTACCACATTGCAGAAAAACCCTTTTCCCGGACATAAAGCACCATATCAAGCGTAACAGTACCGTGGATATCGTCCCGAAAGATTGCCCTTGCGATTTGATCCGGGGTTACCGCGTAACCATAGAAATTGAGTACGCCTGCAAGCGATGCGGGACCGCATTGGTAAGTAAGCTGGGAATAGAAAGGCACATTTTCCACCTTTCCGGATCCTACGGGCACAGAAAAAGCGGAAGACGCGCCACCGGGGCTAACTGCACATCCTGTTAAGCCAACAGCCAGAAAAAGAGTAACGGCCGCCACGAATACAGGCAAAGGCCGGAATCCCCAGTAAATAGCTTCCTGAGGGGTGCCTTTCAACCGTTGCACGATCCGTATTGCCTTATTGAATCACAACCCTTTTGCCAGTGATGAAAAGTATGAGAGCAATAATTGCTACAATGACCAGTATGGCAACAAGTACTCCCAAGGCATCCCCACCCACTGTAAGAGCATCAAGCTGGGTGGCAAACCTGTGGAGTTCATTGTCGGATAGCTTATCAATCCGGGCCTTAACTTCATCCTCGCTATACCCCAGGACCTTGAGCCGTTGTTTGACAAGTTTCTGCTCAAGGACCTTTTTGATTGTGGCTGTATCTTGCTGCCGCATATTGTACGAAAAAGACTCGTCCGAAGAAATAAATGAGGCCTCTACCTGAGGTACGATGCTGATCAGCGCCATTGATACTACAAGCATGATTGCAATTCGACGAAGCAAAAGGTCATTCTTGAATATGTGCATAGAAAAAATCTCCTTTCTTGAAATGTTGATAACACACATGTGTAAATCCTGCGGCGGCCAATACCACCTGCGGATTATACTTTACACTTTCTTTGTCAGCACTTTAACACAAATGAACATGACCCCTTTATTCTTTTTATAACCATCGCCTCTGGCGGTGGTAGTTGCCTTTTTGGTGTTTTATCCAACAATTCTGGAAAACTTAAATGCCTAAAAAAAGCCCCCTGAGCAAGGAGGTCAACTCAGGGGGGTTGGGGTTTATATCTGGTTAACTATCCAACAGGGCGGTTCGTAAACGGTGAAAACTCAAAAACCTCAGAGAGAACACAATAAGCCCCTCGAGGACATGTTATGAAACTTTAGGAACAACTTTTCTTATTGCAACGCTTTCTTCACCTAAGGTTGAATGTTGAAATAATATCCCTTTTATATTTTATAGACTACCTTATATTGTATGTCAAGAAAAAATGATACAATATGTGGATTTTTTCTTACATTTTGCTTTTAATGTTTTGAATTGCTGGTAAAAAAACGTGAAAATCCTGTGCATGCAGGAACTCTTCTATGCCCCTATTTCCCTGCGGAGCAGGAAACGAAGTGGTACAGCCTTACAGAGAAGATTCCTGAAGGCCCTAACACTAAAGCTTATGCAGGAGCAGGCTAAAAAATACGGGATGGTCATAATAGTTCCTGTTTATGAAGAGGAGATCACCGGGGTCTATTACAATACCGCGGCCATCTTTGATGCAGAGGGGACCTATCTCGGGAAATACCGTAAGAATCATATCCCCCCACACACCCCGGTCTTTGGGAAAAATTCGTAAGTTCGGGTAAATATTGGGGAGCCTGCATTTGTTCTCCACGCTGTTTCAGCGGGGACGGAACAAAGCGGAGCTAAATTCAGCCATGCGCTATGAAGATCTCACAAAGGCCTTTGCAGAACTACGGCCTGGATTTTCGCCCCAGGAGGCCGTGACCGAGGCGTCCCTGTGTATCAAGTGCGAGGATGCCCCCTGCGCCAAAGCCTGTCCTGCCGGGATAGACGTTTCCAAATTCATTCGCCAGATCGCCTTACGCAATTTCACCGGTGCCATCAAGGTAATCAAAGAAAACAATATCCTGGCCGGCATTTGCGCGAGAATTTGTCCCCAAAGCCTTTTGTGTGAAGGGCAGTGCAACTCTTCTGAACTGTCCAAGCCTATTAAGATAGGTCGTCTTCAACGATTTGCCGCAGACCAGGAGATGGCGAAAGGTCCCAAGCCGCTCAGGTCGCTCCGGGAAAAAGCCATTAGAGTAGCAGTAGTGGTTTCGGGGCCTGATAGATAAAGCCATAAATAGAATTGGTGGCAAACCAGAGAATAGCCCCTCATTAATGTTTCATAATGACTCCAGGGACTGACATCGCTCTTCCCTTTTTTTAGCGATTTTTCTGAACAGCCTTGGAATGTCGGCCATGTGACCATCGGATAATTGAGCTGCCTTGATATAGAAATTCTTTATGGCCTCTTCTATCTCGCAAGCCTTTTTTACCGCTTCAGGGGAGTCAATATCCTCCGGGAGCTGCGTTTCAAAGTTGTAGTCATCAGTATCCAGTCCCTGAAAGGCATAATTGGACTCAAGCGTGTCTGTTATTACTCCAAAATAAGTTCGCTTTATATTCTTTTCAAATTTGGCGTTTTCCTTATTCCAGGACAGGAAGATGCTTTCTAATTCAGGATATTGTTCCGCATAGTTCCTGTAAAACGATGCGGAATCATTTTCGATCTTAGATACAAAGCTCATTACGGCAGCCATTGTGTTTAATTTCATTAGAACCACCTGGTAATAACGATCTTAGGATCAGTAAAGAATCGGATTACATCCCTTCCCTGGCCGTGCAGTGTGCCGAAAAAGGAGTCCTTTCTGCCTCCAAAGGGAAAAAATGACATGGGGGCAACAATACCTATATTGATACCAATATTCCCGGTATTTACATCATGCTGGAACTGCCTTGACCATTTGCCGTTATTAGTAAAGATGGAGGAGGCATTACCATAGGGGTTGTCATGGATTATGTCTATGGCCTCATCCAGGTCCTTAGCCCTGACCACGCTGGCTACCGGCCCAAAGATTTCCTCGCGGGCCAGGCTCATATCAGGGGTCACATTTTCAAAAATAGACGGGTTAAGGAAACATGTTTCCGGGACGTCTCCAACCAGGTGAAGCTCCCTGCCGTCCAGGGTCAGTTTTGCGCCTTCTACAATTCCTTTTTCTATTACCCCAATAATCCGCTGCTTTGATTCCGCATTCTGCACCGGGCCCATCTGCACGGATTCATCCAGACCATCTCCTACACTTATTTTTGAGGCACCTTCCACAAATCTATCCATGAATCGCTTGTAAGCCGCATCATCTCCAACCACAAGAAGATTGGACCCTGAAAGGCACCTCTGACCAGCATTTCCAAAAAAGGAAGCCAATAGGCTTACCATGGTCGCCTCCTCAAGCACAGCATCCGGCATAATAACGACATAGTTCTTGGCCCCTGCCTGCGCAATAACCCTCTTGCCCGTCTCACCGCATTTTCGGTAAATATGCCTTCCCACTGGTGTGGAGCCCACAAAGGTCACTCCCTTTACCTGCGGGTTGTCCATCAGGGCTTCGGCTGCCTCGTTGGCGCCATTCACGAGATTAACCACTCCAGGGGGAAGGTCAACCTCTTCCAGCAACTTGAATAGTGCCGCCTGACTCATAGGTGTCCGGGGGGATGATTTGACCACAAAGGTGTTCCCACATGCAATGGCAAAGGGTAAAAACCATAAAGGAACCATAAACGGGAAGTTAAAAGGGGCAATGCAGCAAAAAACCCCAAGAGGCTGGTTTATGGCATATTCATCAATACCATGGGCAATATCTTCCAGATTGTAACCCTGCATCAGCGAGGGTATGCCCGAGGCCACTTCTAACATCTCGATCCCGCGCCTTGTCTCTCCACGGGATTCATCAATGGTTTTTCCATGTTCAGTGGTCTGGACAATGCTGAGTTCGTTGAAGTTATCCTCCAGAAGCTCTATCAGGCGGTGTAGGTACCTGGCCCTGGCAACAGGTGGTGTGTTCCTCCAGTCAGGATAGGCATCCTGTGCGGCCTTGACCGCGGCATCCACGTCTGCCTTTGTTGACATTGGTACCTCAGAGAGGAGAGTACCGCGTGCAGGGTTTATTATCTCAGCGAATTTATCTGTTGAAGCATCGACCCACTCCCCGTTAATGAAATTCTGCAATCTTTTTACTGCCATTGTCGATTCTCCTTTTTTAGTTTTATCTAATATTCACTCGGGCCACTTGTCAACGAGGGCTTCCAGGGCGAGACTTTTCCATCCATTTTAAAATGAAGTGAAAGATATCATCTGCCTACCCGGGTGTCAATTCAAACAGCAGTTGGAACGACTTTCCGATTGACATTATCTGCCATTCTGCCTATAAATTCCGTGAGTAAGAATATTTAATATGGGGTCTGTTTCCTTTATAAATCTAACAGTTCATATTTTCTCCTTTTCTTTTAATGAGGAAAGGGGATGTGCAAAAAGAAAGAAGGTGGATTATGGATTTTACCCTTTCCATGGAGCAGGAGATCCTGCGGAGTTCGGTCCGTGATTTTGCGGAAAAGGAGATTAAACCGGTCGCCAGAGAGTTGGATGAAAAAGAAGAGTTTTCCTATGACACAATGCGAAAGATGGGAGAACTCGGTCTTTTTGGAATGTTTGTCTCTGAGAAGTACGGTGGCCAGGGTATGGATTACATGTCATATATCATCGCAACAGAGGAGATCGCCAGGGTGGACGGTTCTCATGCGGCAACTGTGGCAGCAGGTAATTCTCTAGGGATCGGGCCTCTCTATTATTATGGAAATGAGGACCAGAAACAGAAGTACCTTCCGAAACTTTGCACCGGTGAGGCCCTTTGGGGCTTTGGTTTAACCGAACCCAATGCCGGCTCAGACGCCGGCAATTCCAAGACTACCGCAGTCCTGGAGGGCGACCAGTGGGTAATCAACGGCAGCAAAATATTTATTACAAATGCATCAACCAAAATTACATCGGGGATAACATCTCTTTGCCGTACAGGTACACGAGACGATGGCAGGCCTGAGCTTTCATGCATCCTTATTGAACAGGATACCCCGGGGTATGAGGCCAGGGAAATGCACGGAAAAATGATGTGGCGGGGTTCCAACACAAGTGAACTCTATTTTGACGATTGCCGGGTCCCTATGGAAAACAATCTGGGGGCACGGGGAAATGGTTTTCATCAGATGCTGGAGACCCTGGATGGAGGCCGCCTGTCCATTGGCGCTATGGGCCTGGGAGGAGCCCAGGGCTGTTTTGATCTCGCCCTTAAGTACAGTAATGAACGCGTGCAGTTCGGTAAACCAGTATCCAATTTTCAGGTAAACGCCTTTAAGCTGGCGGATATGGCCCTTGAGATCGAGTGTGCCCGCCTCATTCTTTACAAGGCCTGCTGGCTGCGGGATAATAAAAAACCATTTTCCAAGGAAGCGGCCATGGCCAAGCTCTATTGCTCAGAAGTTATGTATAGATGTGCAAACCACGCTGTCCAGCTCCATGGTGGCTACGGACTCATGAAAGAGTACGACATTGAAAGGTTTTATAGAGATCAAAAGCTTCTCGATATTGGGGAAGGGACCTCGGAGGTGCAACGCATAGTTATTTCAAGGCTCATAGGAGCCCTGTAGAATTCTTTCATAAGCCTCCTTTGCTTCCCTCTTAAGATCATCGGCGCGCTGTTTGTAACGAGGTGAAAAGTGGAACAACTGTAAAGACTTCACTCCTGCTTTCCCTGCCAGTTCCCCTGCTTCCCTCGCTGTGAGATGATATTTTTTAAGCGCCATGTCTTTTTCACTATCCAGAAAAACCGCTTCTATAAAAAGATGGTTAGCCTCTTTTGCAAGCTCAATAATTTTTTCGGAATTTTCGGTACTTGCTGCCACGTCTGTTATATATGCTATTTTTTGGCCAGGTGAAATCCTGGCGATCTTTTTCGTCAATTCACCCAGCGGGAATACCTTTTCCCTTGTAGCCTTTCCCTTCTCCTCCCATGAAACCACAAAATCACCGTACGGATCTTCTTCTTGATAGAGTGCCGCCTTGAACCGATTTAGCCAGGCACCCACTGGAAGCCCCAGCTCCTTGAGTCCTTCCTTGATAATGTTCACATAGAAGTTTTCAGTGATGGCGAGGCCGAGACAGGGTATTCGATGATCAAGCAGGCCGCCATGAACTGAAAAGGAAGGTTCTTCCAGGAGGATGCCATAAAAAGGCCTTGATGAAGGCGGCTTTTTCGGCTGAAATCGATCCTGGCAAATATATGTTTTTGTATAGACCTTATCCCGGTGAACCTCGTTGACTTTAAGCTCGAAATCATTTTCATATTCGCTGACCAGGTTCCAGGTGTACCCGGCTAATTTGCCTTCCACATGCTGGAAAAAACCCGGCGGACCAAAGAGATGCAGGGTTTTTTCCCTGCCGAGTAAAGTCCTCAGAAGGGTATCAAAACCGATGAAATGGTCCATGTGCGTATGGGTGACAAAGACGTGGGATACCTTCAGGAGATCCTTAGATGATAATGAGCTCAGGTCCCCGAGATCAAACATCAGCGCCCTTTTTTCAAAGAGAAAGGGGATAAATAGCCCTGGATCTGAAAAGGGGTCGTTGATCAGTCTGGGATGAAAGGAGGGCCTCATCACGATATATCCAACGTTCTGAAATTATCGCAAATATTTGACAAAGTCTAACAGATGTGTCATTGTTTGCCAAGTTCCCGTCTGTAACCGTTTATTTTTATAATATAAATTCGAGGTCGCAAATGACGCTGACCAAGACGGATATTATAAATGTTTTTATTTCCCGAGCTGGACTGTTTATTCCTGAGCCGGAAACGTGCTGACGAAATCGTTGAAAACCTGTTTGAGATTATCAAAAAAACCCTGACCAGTGGAGAAGATGTCCTTATTCCAGGCTTTGGGAAGTTTCAGGTGAAATTCAAGTGGGCCAGGAAAGGGAGGAATCCCCAAACAGGAGAAATGATTATTCTGAGATCACGGAGGACCGTTACCTTCCGAACTTCGTCAAAATTAAGGAAAAAGATGAACCCTCCGGACAAAGTTATAAGCCTATTGAAAGACTAAATTACCATCCCTTATATCCATTCTCAAATGATCCCCTTCTTTAACAGATCCGTCTAAGATTTTCATGGCCAAAGGGTCCTGAACAAGGTGCTGAATGGTCCTCTTGAGGGGCCTTGCACCATACACCGGATCAAACCCGGAATTGGCAAGAAACTCTTTTGCCTTATCGGTAAGTTCTAAGGTGATCTTGCTCGCCTCGAGACGTTTAGCCAAAAGTCCCATTTGGATTTCCACGATTTTTTTGATTTCCTCGAGGCCGAGGGAATTGAAGATTACGATCTCATCAATCCGGTTCAAGAATTCAGGCTTAAAGGTGGACCGGAGGGCATCCATCACCCTCTTTTCCATCTCAGGGCTATTTGTGTCCCCCAATTCCTGTATCCATTGTGTTCCCACATTGGAGGTCATGATAAGAACGGTGTTTTTAAAATCCACCGTGCGGCCTTTCCCATCTGTCATCCTGCCATCGTCCAGGATCTGGAGCAGGACATTAAACACATCGGGATGAGCCTTCTCAATCTCATCGAATAGGACCACCGAATATGGATGCCTTCTAACGGCCTCTGTCAGGTAGCCACCCTCATCATACCCCACATAGCCTGGGGGAGCGCCTATGAGTCTTGCAACTGAGTGCTTTTCCATGTATTCTGACATGTCAACGCGCACCATATACTGCTCATCATCAAAAAGAAATTCCGCTAAGGCCCTGGCAAGTTCTGTCTTGCCCACGCCGGTAGGTCCCAAAAATATAAAAGAGCCTATTGGTCGATTGGGATCCTGCAATCCGGAACGAGCGCGGCGAACTGCATTGGCCACGGCAATGATTCCTTTTTCCTGGCCAATCACCCGCAAACCTAACCGCTCCTCCATCTTCAAAAGCTTCTCTTTTTCACCTTCCATCATACGTGAGACAGGGATATTGGTCCATTTGGCGATCACTTCTGCAATATCTTCACTGTCTACTTCTTCCTTGAGCATCTTTTGATCGGTCTGGAGTTCCTCAAGTTTCTTGTTTTCTTCGTTCAGGCTTTTCTCCAGCTCTATAAGAGTTCCATACTTGAGTTCCGCGGCCTTAGTGAGGTCTCCCTGTCGCTCAGCAATCTGTGCATCAGATCTGGTGGATTCTAACTTCTCCTTGATATTTCTGATATTGGAGATGGTTTCCTTTTCCCTTTTCCAGTGGGCGGTCATCTCATCGGTTTGCTTCCTTAATTCGCTCAAATCTTTTTCAATTTTTTTGAGGCGATCTTTGGATGCCTGATCCTTTTCTTTTTTTAAGGCCTCTTTCTCTATTTCCAGTTGAGTGATTTTTCTCTGAATATCATCGATCTCTGCCGGCATGCTATCAATTTCAATCCTTAACCTGGACGTGGCCTCGTCCACAAGATCTATGGCCTTATCAGGCAGGAACCGATCCGTAATATACCTGTGTGATAATGTGGCCGCGGCTACAAGGGCTGAATCCTTGATACGCACACCATGGTGGACCTCATATTTTTCCTTTAGCCCGCGCAGGATCGAAATAGTGTCTTCTACCGTAGGCTCTTCCACCATTACCGGTTGAAAGCGCCTCTCCAGGGCAGCATCCTTTTCAATGTGTTTTCTGTATTCTTTTATGGTTGTGGCGCCCACGCACCTTAATTCGCCGCGCGCCAGGGCAGGTTTTAGCATATTGGAGGCATCCACAGCCCCTTCGGCAGCACCGGCGCCTACCATAGTGTGTATCTCGTCTATGAAGAGGATGATTTGTCCATGTGCATCGATCACCTCTTTGAGCACGGCCTTGAGCCGATCTTCAAATTCCCCGCGGTATTTAGCGCCTGCCACAAGTGCCCCCATGTCCAAGGCCACTACCCTTTTGTCCTTCAGGGTCTCAGGGATATCACCCTGGACTATTCTCTGCGCCAGGCCCTCCACAATGGCAGTTTTGCCAACCCCCGGTTCACCAATTAGCACAGGGTTGTTTTTGGTTCTCCTTGACAGGACCTGGACGATCCTCCGGATCTCATCGTCCCGACCTATCACCGGATCCAAGTCCCCTTTTGAAGCAATCGCTGTCAGGTCTTGACTGAAGCGCTCAAGGGCCTGATACTTGTCTTCAGGATTCTGATCCGTAATCCGCTGACCGCCCCGGATGTCAACCAGGGCCTTCAGGATCGTATCCCTGGTAATCCCCACAACCGAAAGTATTCGTGCCGCCTCCCCCTCTTTTTCCCCTGTCACGGCCAGAAGGATATGCTCAAGACTCACGAATTCATCTTTCATTTGTTCGGCTTCAGCAAAGGCCTTGTCCAGGATCACCTTGGAACGGGGTGAGATGTAGGCCTGACCCACGCCGGAACCGGAAACCCGGGGAATTTTTTCCAAAGCGGCTTCAAAAGATTCCATAAGCCGCCTCTGGTCAACCCCGATTTTCCCCAAAAGTGACGGGATTACGCCCTCAGTTTGGCCCAGGATGGCTCTCACAAGATGCTCGGGTTCAATCTGTTGATGGTTAAGTTTTTCGGCTAATTGTTGTGAAGCCTGTATGACTTCTTGTGTTTTTAAGGTAAATTTATCAAACCGCATGGTTTTATTCTCCTCCGGTAATGTACGTTATTTTATTGTTGAATATTTAGCAGTTTATCAAAAACTGACGTAAGTTCTAAATAAATCCCAGTTGTATTAGAAAATCCCCCTCAATCCCCCTTTGCAAAAGGGGGAAGTGGTCGGAATGTTAGCACTTATTGAGATATTACAAACTGGTTTAACTTAAGTTCTATCAACGGATATGTCAATATATGGACATTGAATTGAATATATAAGGAGCAAGGGGGAAAAGGCACCGGGGCAGAAAATGTCAGGTCATAATGCCAGTAGATTTCCCCATATCCAATTCTCTTGAGCCTTTGGCTCTTATCTTCGGTTTGATTACTTCTTTAAAAAAACGTAATGCCTCCTCGGCATCATTGTCCATCAGTATTGCTTCAATCCTCATATTCTCTTGATCTGAGAATTCAATTACGACTTTTCCCATTTCCGCACTCCTCTATCAAAAAGTTTTATTATATAAACCTGAACGGCCAGTTTACATGTCCTCAGTAATCATGAGGAATACCCCTGATATGTAAGAGAAGATGCTCACGGTCATCCATGTCCTCAATCCAGCCATAATTGGCATCGTGTTTGGTATCCAGATCCTTTATGTATGGTTTGATATCAAGCAATGGTGTCCCATCAAACACATCCATGCCTGATGTAAGGATTTCGTTATTTGTAATGCCTTTAATGCGAACGATGCTAATGCCGATGGGGTTAGGTCGAACCGGTGACCTGCTTGCGAATACTCCAACCTTGACACCGTTGGTCCATGGAGGCGATACAATCTCTGATAATTCTCGCTTAACACGGTGTATATAATAGATAATATAAATATAACGAAATCCATCAAGTTTATAAAGGTTATCAATATATTGGGAATCAACTACTATACGAAAATCTCCTTCATCCTCATCAACTGGTTGATAGGGCGCATTGTCAATATATGGAGTTCTAATAACCCCAATCTGCTTCAAATGGAAATTCAGGGGCTTTTCCGATTGGTTTTTCTCTTTGGACGACTTTTGGGATTTCTCTGTTTCAGGTACTATCAACGGTTTTGGAACCCCGCTTTGTTCCAGCTTTTTGTTTGCCAGTTCTATATGTCTGTTCCCTTTTTTTAAAATTTTAATGGCCTCTCTTAGTTCATGACCGACTTCTTCAAATCCCAGGTTAACTATTTTTTTGAGCCATTTCTCATTATCTCGAATATGGTCATTATTATGGTTTATCCAATAAGACATCAAAAGCTTTAACTTTTCAATGTCGGATGTGGGTTCTTTTTTATTGTCTAAGTTCTCTTTCATATTGCTATTACCCCTTTGGACAATCGCATATAACCTCCTTCAAGGAGGCATATCGTCTCAAGTCAGTTCGCTCCGATCATCCCTCCATTGAGGGATTGGAATACTCAAACAATGGAATACCGGGTTTGAATAAAGGCTTAAGGCAAAAGTCGCAAGGTAAAACCAATACCTCTAACCTTATGCCCTGAGCCTTGTGCCATACGCCCTGTATGAATCAATGTGTGGGCAAAGTCACCATGCCTCATTAAATCACTATCATGTCAATAAGTTCTGCAATTTCCAGGACTTTTATACCGGATACACATCTCCCAAGCCATGCACGAAATAGTAACTGATAGCCACCATAAGGGAACTTAAAACGAAAACTGGTACAAAACCCACTTCGCCGATAAGCCATCCTGCCACAAGCGGAAAAGCAGCCGTAGAGAGGCTCATGGCGCCTGTGATTCCGCGGTATAGTGCCCTGTTTTCGTCTTTGCTGATTTCTATGAAAATGCCTTCTGCGGAAAGCTCTCTGGCGCTTATACCAAAGCCTGATAAAAAGAACACTATTAGATAAAAATAGACTGGAAAGTTAGACAGGGTAATTGCCAGAAGCGGGAGCATTGTTCCGATCATAATACACCACTTGAACACACCGCGGAATCCATGTCTTTTTACCAACCTGGCCCATACAAAATTTGATATGATCATTCCGATTATCTGTAAAAGCAGATAAGCGCCTATTTGTTTGCCAGCCAGTCCATAGCTTTGTTTGGCCAGGACTACATAAAAAGGGAGTAGCGTCAATCCGAATCCTGAAAAATTTATCATAAAAATATAATTTCGGAGATTCCTGTCATTGCTGAATCTATGAGGGATTGTCTTCAACACCCTGATGAAATTATAGCTTTCATGCTTTTGTTGGATTTTTTTCTCTTTTATGGCCCAGAATCCGAATGAAGCTATAAATAGCAGCATAGAGGCAAGTAAGAAGAGCCGTTGATAGTTAACGGGATACTCCAACACAGAAAGTATACGCCGGGCCACAAGTGCCGCAATAAGTATGGATGCGCTCTTGAGAATCTGGCGCCAGACAAAAAAAGCATGTCTTTCCTCCACGAGCAGCGATTTTCCAAGAATATCGGTATATGAAACGTCTGCGAAAGTGCCAGATATCGCAAAAATAAACATCAAAGCAAAGATGAATACAATGGTAGAGCTTTCGGAATATCGGCCTGTCTGCCATAGGATTAGCGAAACCAAAGCCAGGGCCAATACCCTCAGGTTTATTCCCAAAAGAAGAAAGGGCTTTTTTCGCCTCTTCAGGTGGAGGTAGCTCGCGAATAATAATTGGCCGATAATGGGAGTTCCAACCATAATTGCAGTCAAAAATCCCACCTGAAAATTGCTTCCGCCCGACTTTATTACCATTGAAGGAAGGATTGTGTTTATGTTGGTGAAGGTAGCGGCGAAGGAAAGGAATACCGCGTGCCAGAGAAAAGCGATGAAATTTATATTTTTATTGGATAAATAGTTCATGACTGCATATTT
>MVDB01000185.1 GCA_002050025.1 Desulfobacteraceae bacterium 4484_190.2 | reverse complement strand
TTGAGCCTGTTTTTGCAGGTGTTGGCTGCAATACGGTAAAGCCATGTGGAAAATGCTGATTCAAACCTGAATTTTTTTAAAGATCGGAAGACCTTTATGAATACGTCCTGGGCAGAATCGTTGGCCTCCTGCCTGTCACCGAGGAACCAGTAGCACAGGTTATACAACTTATCCTTGTTCCTGAGGACTAAAGCATCAAATGCCGTTTTCTCCCCTGCCTGAAAGGCCTTAACCAATTCGCCATCTTCTTTAGACGAACTGGTTGAATTTCGGATCTCTTCATTCATCTATCTTAGACAATTCTGTCCGCAAAATGTTCCATTAACATAATTTTTCGTCCAAGATGATCTCTACACAAGTATTATATGTCTTGGCTATTCTTTTCCGTTTTGTGCCTGTTGGGCAAACAATTGGAACCGGCGGGCTTCCTCCTTATTTCCTAAGGAGGCATAGATTCGGCTTACTCTCTGGAAATAAAAAGAGTTATTTTCCGGATCTTCCTGGGCCAAAGAAAGATACATTTCCAGCATTGCTGAAGAGTGCTGACCTAAATCAAAGCTGATATCTGCGAATTTTCGTTTGATCAAAGGATCAATGCGGGTATGACAGCTACTGCATTGATCCATTATCTTGGCATACATATCCCTGGCGTTTTCAAAGTCTCCCAGTGTCTCGAATGTTCTGGCAAGGGCCTTTGCAATAGGTTCGTTCCAGCCGTATTCTTGCATAAAATCCTGATAAAAAGATGCTGCTTCCGAATGGTTCCCAGATTGAAACATGGCTTCTCCACGTAGTAGATAGTATTCTGAAGAATCCTTGAGTTCATCCGGGCAGTCAGCAAGAAGAGATTCAGCTTGATCGAAGGCCCCTGTCTCCCAGAAAACCTCGCAAAGAAGCTGGTAACCCGGCAATGCCTCCGGGTGATATTGGAGAAATGTTTCCAGCAACTGGTGTGCTTCATCAAATTTTTCCAAGTTCATGTAGGCCGTGGCCAGTTCAAGGGGAATAAATGAATCCGGGGAAGGGTTTTCCTTCATGGAACGGGCAAAGTAATCGGCTGCGAGGACAAACTCTCCCCGGTTCAGTGCCACATAACCGGATTTGAAGAGCTCTCCATAGGAGAAGTAAACCTCCCGAATTTCTTCGGGCAGAGTGCCGCACAGTGCCATAAAATATTCATCTTCCCGTTCATCGGAGACCCCCTCATCGTTTACCTGAAGGTCGGATATGTCCGTTTGGATGTCTCTCGCTGTCAGACGTTCCATTTCCAGTATACGATTTTCGATGGTGGCTATCAATTCGGGGTCTTGCGTCAAGTCTATGGCTAACTGAAACAGATCACGGGCATCATCGTAATACTCCTGTTCCATCAGGGTTTCGCCAGTTTTGCTGTGCTCGAGCGCCAGGGCCTCTTTTGCATGACGAAGTTTACCCTGAAGCCTTACCTCTGATTCATCATAGCCGGGTGACGCTTTTTCCAATTTACTTAAGGCATTTTCATATTCAATTTTGGCCCTGCCCCAATCGGAGTTATTGGAAAACGTGTCGCCTTTTTGCTCATATTTTTCAGGTTTTTGGCTGAAAATGTTCTTTAGTATTCCCATAAGTGCTGAGCCTCTTTGGATTGTGTTGTTCTTCCAGATATCGTTAACTCGTTAAGTAGTTAGTTGTTAAGTTGGTAACATCTCAATAAGCTTAGGCATTCAAAACCTTCCCCCTTTTGCAAAGGGGGATTGAGGGGGATTTTCTAACACAGCCCGGATTTATTGAGAACTTACTTAAATTGTTGTTATAATGATCATATCCATTATTTGCTTGAAAATTGGTCATTCGGTCCCGCCCGCCTCGCCTGAGCTAGAACGATAGCGGGCATTGAAAAATTATAACATCTGGAAATAATAGTAATTATTTTCCTGCTCAACCACTTAACCAATCAACTACTCAACAAGGTCTATCTTCCGACTTTATGTAAACCTCTTTCTCTACAGCTACTCCATTCAAAATCTCGCAAGCCGTTCAAGCGCTCTGTCATACCGGCTTATAACATATTTCCACAAAAAAGACGTCATTTCCTGTGCCAGCCTGCTCTGGATTTCTTCATGCCGTTTATAATCTGAAATTGTCATAGAAAGCTTTTCAATAAGATCATGTCTGTTTTTATACAGGAAGTGCTCATGGAACTCCTCAGGAAGTATCTCGGGGTATGAAAGCCTGTCAGGCAGGAGGGGAACACATCCCATTACTATTGCTTCTATAACGGAGATACCGAAGTTCTCCTGCATTGCAGTGCTTATAACAACTGCACCCCTTTTAAGCCATTTTTCATACTCCTCCCTTGAAGGCACATATCCGAACTGAACTATTCTATCCCTAAACTTCTTTTCCGCTTTTTTAAACTTTTCAGGTATCACGCCGGAGTTCTCGCCCATAAGTGCCAGATAAAAATCAAGCCCCATGTCATTCAGCTCTTCAAGCACACTGAAAAACATTTCATAGTTCTTGTCAAATCCCCACCTGTGGTTCCAGATAACAAGAGGAGGATCTGTCTGTTGTTCAGCATCAACATCCCCGTAGGATGGCAGCGTTATGCCTGGGTAAAGCACCTCTGATTTTTCACGGATTTTATCTGCAATCCCTTTGGGCCCGCAGTCACGCCCCCTTTTCAGAAACTCCGGTACTGCATTTAAAAAGGCATCCTTATGCATTTTTGAATTAAATACAACCATGTCGGCCACAAGCGCAGTCGTAATATTTATTATCCCAAGCTGAAATGCACCCTTGTCTCCAGGAGGCTGCGGATAAGTTATCTGGTTTTCATGAAAATATGCCAGGACAGGTGGGCACTGTGAACCAACAAGTGCCTTGAAATCAGACAGATTGAAAAGATCGGTCACTATAATACCGTCATATTTTTCAAGCGGGGGGATGCTATCTACAATATGAAGCGCAGCGCCAAGCATACGCCAGCGCCAGTTTTCTCCGGGCATGGTCACAATATCAATATCATGCGAGGAATTTGCAGACAGCCCGTTCACAAAAAGAGAATGCGAACCTTGACAGTATGTTTCTATGAAAAGATAATTCAGAACTGTTCACCTTTGTTTCAGGTTTTTTCCGGCCGGCTTTCTTTTGAAATATACAAATCTTTTGTCTGCAAACCCTGCGCCTCTGCGAGAGACTATTAATTTTATAGTAACTCTGTTTGGAACAATATGTTTCAAATCAATAACAGGGCAATAATGAAGGCTTCACAGACCTAAGAGCCATCTTATCAAATTCCTTTTCAACACTTTCGCATCTTGATACTCGATTTCTTCTTCATTCTCATCAAGAGTCAAAACAATATTCTTTCCATCTTCAAGGTACGTGTTTTGTAATAGAAAAGAGGAAAGTTCTCGATCGTAATTGTCTTTATGAAGGGTTTGTGTAACCTGGTATTTTTCGAATCCGCCATCAGCAGTTTGAGCGATGAAGTCTATCTCCTTCCCTGATGAAAGCGCACCAAAATATATTTTCTTTCGATCTCTTTTCAGTTTAAGAAATACAATGTTTTCAAGCTGCTTTGAGTAATTACTTACCATTCCCGGGTATAAGTTGACTACGCCTGTGTCCACGGCATAATATTTTCTTGTGGTCCCAAAAAATTTCCCAAGCTTCCAATCGAATTTGTTTGTCTCATAAATTGCAAATGTAGTAAGCATATACTGTACATATTTTATAAGAGTTTCATTCTTGATGCTGATATCAAGACGTTTCAGATAGTTTGATATTTTTATGAACGAAATAATATTTCCAATGGCAGAAAAAAGATAAAATAGAGTTTTTTCCACTACAGTTGTATGTTTTATATTGAACCGCTTTATAATATCATCCAATATGACCTTGCTGATAATTCCTTCAATATACGAAAAACGCGCGGTTTCACTGTTGATAGTCAGGATTTCAGAGAGACCGCCGAATTTTACATATTGACTGAAATGATAATGAATTTTTTCGTGATTTCTAAAATAACCCTCAGCATTGGAAATCTTTATGTCCATATATCTGAGGTATTCTTTAAAATCAAAAGGCAGGATAGAAAGCTCTATAAATCTTCCTGCAAGATTGCTCCCTATCTCTGACGAAAGAAGCCGGGAATTGGAGCCGGTCAGAATGATTTCAACATCACGGTCTGTTTCATAAATCGTCCGTATAAAACGATCCCAGTTATTAACATTTTGAATTTCATCAAATATTAACAGCTTTTTTTTAACGTCTGCAATTTCCGACCGGAACACCCTGTAAAAAGAGTCAAGCTTTTCAGGTGTATTAATCCCGGCAAGACGAAAATCCTCAAAATTAAGATAAAGTATATTAGAAACAGAAAAGGTGTTGTTTTCTATCAGTTTCCTGGCAGCGAGTTGGACAAGAAAGGATTTCCCTGATCTCCTGAAACCGGTAATTATTTTTATGGGTTTTGAACCGATGGTTGCATGCAGGACATCAAGATATTCTCTGTAAATCCCCTGTATTCTCAAAATCTGATTTTGCCATTCAACTATAAACCTGATTATTTCATCGGGGCATCTGTCCATAAATTGATGTAATGATCGCAGCCTGCCTGACTTGCCTGACTTAACCTCGAACGGAACAACATACCCCTTGTGCTGTTATCTTTTTCAGGCCGAGCAATCTTCATATCAGGCCTATTACCCCTTCAGTAGCAGCCTCGCTTTTTCAAAGCAGTATAAATTAAAATATTTGCATTAGTAATGGATATGACTATCAATTTTATTTTTATGATTCCCAGATCTTGACAACATCATTATTGATGATTAGAAGAAAAATACATTGTTTAGAAATTTTTAAATCTTAGGTAGGAGGTCATTAAGAATCATGATAGAAGAAATACAAAGCCAGCAGCATTTATCTGACCTTAAAAAAAATAATCCAGACCTGATGATGATATTGTTTCATACAGATTCCTCAGAAAAAAGCAATGAAGCTCTGGAGATACTTGACGCATTTCATAAAAAAAATTCAAATACACCAATATTCAAGGTTAATGCATCAAAGGTGAATGATATACACCCCTTATTTGGCATTAATTCTGTGCCTACCATGGTAGTCCTGAAAAAGGACAGGCCACCAGAGACCATATTAGGTATTCAGACTGAAGATTTTTATAAAAGATTAGTGAATGGGCACC
>MVDB01000022.1 GCA_002050025.1 Desulfobacteraceae bacterium 4484_190.2 | reverse complement strand
ATAAGTCCTGTCCCTGATTTTGGCAATTTATCATGTTATAAAATTCTTACGGATAAACCCCACCCGAACTTTTTGAGAAGTTACCCTTTTTTGTTCTGGTCATTGATGTTTTGGCCCTTTGTATTTGTTTCGAGTTTCGAAGTTCGGATTTTCCCATCACTCTCAGATGGGTAAAACTTGTTAATTTATATGAATATTTCAGGTTGCCATTTTAAGGCGCTAAACTTTTGAGGAGGTGTTCTATGAAACTGCCAAAAGACTATATAATTTTTCCCCTGGATCTACCCTCCTATGATCAGGCTATGACCTATGTAAACAAGCTGAAAGAGCACGTGGGACTCTTTAAAGTGGGTCTGGAACTTTTTATCAGTCAGGGGCCGGATATTCTCAAGTCGATACATGACGCGGGAGATGCCGGAATATTCCTCGACCTTAAACTCCACGATATCCCAGCCACTGTACAGAGGGCTTTTGTGGCTGCCAGCCAATACGACCCGGAATTTGTGACAGTTCACTGCGATGAAGGGGAGGAAATCCTTAGGGGTGTTGCGAAAAACAATCCTGGTGATACAAAAATACTGGCAATCACCGTGCTTACGAGCCTGAATCAGGAAAAATTAAGGGCATTGGGTTACTCTGATAAATATGCAAAAGACCTTTCCTCCCTGGTCCTTTTAAGGGCCCGCATGGCAAAGGCCGCAGGGTGTCATGGTGTTGTGTGCTCCGGGCTTGAAGTGGCTATGGTAAAAAGGGAACTGGGGCCTGAATTGATCGCAGTCACTCCCGGAATACGTCCGGCCTGGTCTCTCGTCAATCAGGACGACCAAAAAAGGATCGTAACGCCTGCAGATGCTGTTAGAAATGGCTCCGATTATGTGGTGATTGGTCGCCCCATACGGGATGCAAAAGAGCCTGCCGAAGCAGCGAGGAAGGTTGCGGAAGAGATAGAATCAGCCCTTTAAGACAAGCTTATCCCTGTGTACAGCCATGAGAGTGACCATGGCTTTAGCTGCCAGCTCTGCCTCCCCCTCCCTGATATCAAAAATTTCTGACTCTGAGATGATGATCTGCCCCCCCTCCCTGAGCACCTTTGAGCGACAGACCAGGGCTTCACCGAAAGCAGGTCTCAGAAAGTTGATCTTAAACTCAATTGTCAAGATCTGAAAATCCTCGGAAACAGTTGTAAAAGCAGAATACCCGGCCGTATGATCGGCCATTGTTGCCATAACACCTGCATGGATAAAACCGTCCTGCTGTCGATGATGCTCCTCAATTGCGACCGTTGACTGAAAGTAACCCCTCTCGATCACTTTCGCCTTGAACTGGCAATATTTGATGAACCCGCGGCTATAGTCCCTAGCCAGAAAGGTTTTCCTCTCTTGTGGAATTTCTTCATCCATTGTTTTATCCTTTTAGAAAAGGTCACTATTATCGTAGCCGTTCATGGGCTCTGGGTTCAAGGTTCCGGAAAAACAAGCGATATCTGTGTTCCGCGCCAGTAGGTGGAATTTTTGCTTTGCTCCGACGAGTTTCAGAAAAATAGCGTAATCGCATGTCATGTCCATACCCGAAAGTCATCAATATTCGGGTACAGATCGCTGTATGGCATTGGCCCGGCGGCCTGGATACGGATCCCTCGAAAGGGAGACAACTCTCGTATGTGACTCCGGAAGGCCAGCGTCACTTTTTCGATCAAACTGGCCGCTTCGGCGGTCAGAGGCGGCGCTGAACGGTGAACTTTGAACCTGTGAACGATTATCTTTATCTTAACCAAGCTGTATCTAAAGTATACACAATAAGGGTGCTTAGACAAGGGCGTTTTAAATTTGCGACATACAATTGGAAAAAATACCAATGTGTGGTAAAGATAACCTTAAAGGGAAGAGAAAGGTTCATTGTGCGGCACCGGGATATACATAGTGCCCGACCGAAAACTGTTATTTTCCCCAATCTCTACGTCCCCGCTGAGCGGGATTTGTCAACAGGCTCAAATTATAATCCTCGAAATACTAAATGTATGGATGCCTGTCCCGCTGTATTTAAGCGGGGTGGTTATAATTTTCGCCTTCCTTGATCTTGGAAAAAATTCCTAGTGTTCGTTCAGACACTATATATGCTCGGGTCTCTTTCATTGGAGGATGCTCAGATGGCCAAAAAACCATCGTATGAAGAATTAGAAAAAAAGGCCAAGAAATTACAAGGTGAAGTCATTGAACTCAAACGGGCGGCCAAGGCGCTTCATGAGTCACATGATTATCTGGAAAACCTGTTCAACTATGCCAATGCTCTTATGATTGTATGGGACCCAAAGGGTAGAATTACCCGGTTCAACCATGCCTTTGAGAACATGACAGGAATTACAGCCGATGAGGTCATCGGTCAAAAACTGGACGGACTTTTTCCTGAAGCAAGCCGGGATGAGTCGTTAGGCAAGATTGCTCGTACCTTGGAGGGTGAATACTGGGAGTCGGTTGAGATCCCTATTCTTCGCAAAGATGGAGATATCCGGGTAGCACTCTGGAACTCAGCTAACATTTATGCAGAGAATGACACAACCCTTTCTGCCACCATTGCCCAGGGGGTGGATATAACCGAGCGTAAGCGGGTGGAGGAGACCCTCCGGGAGAGCGAGGAGCGGTACCGCCTGCTTGCTGAGAATGTGACTGATATTATCTGGATAATGGATATGAATCTGCAATTTACCTATATTAGTCCTTCCATTACAAAAATGACGGATTACAGTGTTGAGGAAGTGATGAACCTGACACTGGCGGACGGATTTACTCCGGCTTCTATTGAGGCTGCAAGGAGTGTCCTTGCAGAAGAACTGGCCATGGAAACAAAAGAGAAAACAGACCCGCTCAGGACACGGACACTTGAATTGGAAGGGTTCCGCAAAGACGGCTCCAAAATCTGGACCGAGGCCAAAATGACTTTTCTTCGTGACCAAACTGGCCGGGCTGCCGGGATATTTGGAGTATCACGCGACATCTGCAGGCGCAAGCGAACCGAGGAGGCACTGCGGGAAAGCGAAAAACTATATCGGGGCATCCTGGAGACTGCCCCCGATTCCATTACGATAACCCGTGTGAATGATGGTCGCTATCTGCAAGTGAATGAATCTTTCTGCCAGATGAGTGGCTACTTGCGGGAAGAGGTTCTGGGCAGAACCCCCTTTGATCTGAACCTGTTTGCTAACCCCGGGGATCGAGAGCGTTTTATCAAAACCCTAAAAAAGAAAAGGGAAGTAAACGGATTTGAAGTCCAATATCGAAAAAAGGATGGGACTACCATAGACACTCTCCTCTCGGCCAGACCTTTGGAGTACGGGAAAGAAGAGTGCTTGGTCGCAGTGGCAACTGACGTTACCAAATTCAAGCGGGCGCAGGATGCACTGCGGGAATCAGAAGAAAAGTATCGCCTATTGGTGGAAAATGCCAGCGATGCAATTTTTATTATTCAAGATCAGAAAGTTAAATTTCCAAATCCGAAGGCCATTGAAATAGGGCAAAATTTGGCCATTGACTTAGAACGGGTTCTTTTTCTGAATTATATTCATCCTGAAGATCGCCAGATGGTTATTGAAAGGCACAGCAAAAGATTAAAGGGAGAGAAAGTGCCCGATACCTATTCTTTCAGGCTAATGAACAGAGGTGGTGAAGAATTATGGGCAGAACTCAATGCCGTTCTTATAAAATGGGAGGGTAAGCCGGCCACGCTCAATTTTCTCAGGGACATAACGCTACAACAGAAACTTGAGGCACAAATCCAACAGATCCGGCGGTTGGAAGCACTGGGTACTCTTGCCGGAGGTATAGCCCATGACTTCAATAATCTTTTGATGGGTATTCAGGGGCGTACGTCCCTGATGATGATGAATTCAGATTTTTGCCAGGTGCATTATGAGGATCTGAAAGGAATTGAGGATATCGTTAAGAGCGGGGTAGATTTGACAAAACAGTTGTTAGGCTTTGGCAGAAAGGGAAAATATGAGGCCAGACCGACTAATCTGAGTAAATTAGTTCGCACAAGTTCTCAAATGTTTGCCAGGACAAAAAAAGAGATCAAAATACACGCCAAATATCAGAAAGACATTTGGGCGGCAGAGGTAGACATGGGTCAGATTGAACAGGTGCTGTTAAACCTTTATGTCAATGCCTGGCAGGCTATGCCTGGCGGTGGAGAATTATATTTGCAGACGGAAAACGTGACGTTTGATGAGAGCTATGCAAATACTTATGAAGTAAAGCCGGGCAGGTATGTGAAGATTTCAGTGACTGATACCGGAGTGGGCATGGATGCGGCAACCAAAGAACGAATATTTGAGCCCTTTTTTACCACCAAAGAGATGGGAAGGGGAATGGGCCTTGGTCTTGCCTCTGCCTATGGAATTGTTAAAAATCACCAGGGTATCCTCAACGTATACAGTGAAAAGGGTGAGGGAACGACCTTTAACATATACTTTCCTGCTTGTGGGAAAAAAATTATTGACGAAAAGAAACCATTTGAAGGGATCATAAGAGGAACTGAGAACGTTCTTTTGGTAGATGATGAGGATATAATTGTAGATATTGGGAAGAAGAACCTGGAAAAGTTAGGCTACAAAGTCACAACAGCGCGGAATGGTAAAGAGGCCGTAGAACTCTATAAGAAAAACCATGGCAATATCGATATCGTCGTCCTTGACATGATTATGCCGGAAATGGGGGGTGGGGAAACCTATGACAAACTGAAGGGAATTGATCCAGATGTCAAGGTCATTCTTTCAAGCGGATATAGTATAGAAGGCCAGGCAAGTGAGATATTGAAGCGTGGCTGTGATGGCTTCATTCAGAAGCCATTTCGCATGAAACAGTTATCCAGGAAGATAAAGGAGGTTTTGGAGAAGGAGTAGCATGTTCAAACAGATTGTATTGGATATTTGTTATAACATATTGATATTATTGTTTTTCGTATTACATTTAAAAAAATATCATTGATAGAGGATTGATTATCCTGTGATTTATCGCGTAAAATACTTGCAAAATAAAAAACGATATGGTATGCATCCGTGATTGGAAAAGGTGAAACCTTGCAATGAAGAAAATAGACGATCAGATGAATGCCTTTTTCGGCAATGATACTGAATTTGAGGGGAAACTCTCCTTTTCCGGTGCAGTTCGCATTGACGGCTCCTTTAAGGGGGAGATTTCAACCAAAGGAACCCTGATTGTGGGTGAGACAGCAAATATTGAGGCGGAGATTCATGCCTCCCACATCATTATAAGCGGAGAGGTGCGCGGCAGTATTGTTGCCGAAAATAAAATAGAAGCACACGCTCCGGGTAAGATCATTGGGAATATCCAGGCCCCGACTATCACCATAGATGAGGGGGTTATTTTTGAGGGAAACTGCCGGATGCAAAAGCAGGGCGAGGAGTCCGAAGAGGACAAAAAAGTGACCGTATTGCCACAATCAGCAGGGTCAAAAGAATAGACCCTGAGCAAAACTTAAAAGCCGGAGGGATATACACGGCATGTTAAAAATAAATTTTTCATTATTTGTTCAGATAGCCAATTTTTTGTTGCTCCTCTTTCTCATGAATATCTTTCTTTATAAACCGATCCGCAAGATATTGGCTCGCAGAAAAGAGGAAATCAATTCCTTTGAAGGGACCATAGAAGGCTATCAAAATCGGTCTGATCAAGACGAAAAAGGCATTGAAGAAGGAATGATTCTGGCCAGAAAGGAAGGCCACAAGGAAAAGGAGAACTTTAAACGCCAGGGCTTAGAATCGGAGAAAGGGATATTACAGAAGGCCAGTTCTTCAGCAGAAGAAAAAATAGGCAATGCCAAACAAGAAATTGAGAATAAAATAGTTGATGTGCGAAAGGCGCTGGAAGACCAGGTTGCTTCTTTTTCCGAGGAATTGGCCGAAAAAATACTGGGAAGGAGCATCCAATGATCCTGTTTAAAGGTAAGAAAGGCAAATTTGTATTAATAGCTGGTCTCACCCTGATAAGTATCCTTATCCTTTGCGGTTTAGGCTTTGCTTCTGAAGGTGGGGGCCATGGCGGTACGGATGAGAGCCAGAGGCTTTGGGACCTTGGGGCGCGTTTTCTCAATTTTGCCCTTTTGGTCATTATTCTTTTCGTGGTGATAAGAAAGTCCGGCGTTAAAGACTTTTTTTCTGCGCGCAGGGAGGAAATCAGCAAGAAGTTTGAGGACCTAAAAGAGAAAAGGGATGTAGCTGAAGGCAGGTATCGCGAGCTGGAGGAGGAGCTAAAGACATTCGAAACAAAAAAGAAGGAGATCATCCAGCAGTTTGAGGCAGAAGGCGTTGCTGAGAAGGAGAGGATTATTGCTGAAGCTGAAGAAAGGGCAAAGCAGATAGTGGAACAAGCCGGTTTGACAATAGAACGGGAGATTCAGGCTGCAAAGGATCGATTGACAGCGGAAATGGTGGAGGCTGCCGCTCAGAAGGCTCAGGGAATTATTGAAAAAGAGATAAAAGACAGTGATCAGGACCAACTGGTTAATGAATTCATAGAAAGGGTGGAGAATCTACATTGATTGGTTCAAAGATATCCAGGAGATATGCAAAGGCCTTGCTCAGCCTGGGGCAGGATGATGGACATTATGAAGAATATGGGCAGAACCTTAATGAATTTGCCAGCTTCTGCTCCGCTAACAACGAATTTTTCCAGGTTGTTTCCAATCAAATATTTTCAGTAGAGGACCGTAAAAAAGTCCTTGAAGCAGTGTTAGAAAAGAGCCTGTTCTCTAATGTTGTAAAAAATTTCTTGAGGCTGTTAGTTGATAAGAACAGAATTGCAGCCATTGGTGGAATTACTGATTATTATTCAAAACTTACAGATGAGCTTTCAAACATTACCAGGGCCAACATCATTACCGCCAAACCTTTAAAAACAAAGGCGTTAGATAAGCTGAAAAAGGCTCTGACAGGACTTATTTCAAAGGATGTCATGACAGATGTGAAGCAAGATGATTCCCTCATAGGAGGTCTTATCGTAAAAATTGGGGATTTGGTATTGGATGGCAGTGTAAAGGCTCAACTGGAAGGGCTAAAAGAATCACTAAAAAGGGGTGAATATAGCTAATGGAAATCAGAGCAGAAGAAATAAGTCAGATAATCCGGGACCAGATTAAGGATTACGAAAAAAAGGTGGAGGTTAGCGAGACCGGAACGGTTTTATCCGTTGGTGATGGGGTTGCCCGTGTCTATGGTGTGGAAAAGGCCATGGCCATGGAGATGCTGGAGTTTCCGGGGGGCATTTATGGCCTCTGCCTCAATCTGGAAGAGGACAATGTGGGCGTTGCCATCATGGGTGATGATACCAAGATCAAGGAGGGAGACACGGTTAAGCGAACCGGGCGGATTGCAGAGATACCAGTAGGTGATGCAGTATTGGGTCGGGTTATTGACGCTGTGGGTAATCCCCTTGATGGGAAAGGACCGATCGATGCTACCGAGTCCCGTCGCGTTGAAATGGTAGCGCCTGGCGTGATTGAACGCCAGCCAGTGAATGAACCCATGTGCACAGGCGCTAAGTCCATCGATGCTATGACTCCTATTGGCCGCGGGCAGCGGGAATTAATCATTGGTGACAGGCAGATCGGGAAGACAGCCCTCTGCGTGGACGCTATTATCAACCAGAAAGATACAGACATCTATTGTATCTATGTGGCTGTGGGACAGAAAAAATCCACTGTGGCCCAGGTCGTGGATACCCTGCAGCGCCACGGAGCCATGGAATATACAACCGTAGTAGCAGCTTGTGCCAGTGACCCTGCTACACAGCAGTACATTGCACCTTATTCCGGGTGCTCCATTGGAGAGTATTATCGGGACAGGGGCAAACATGCCCTGATCATATATGATGATCTCTCAAAGCAGGCCGTTGCATATAGACAGGTCTCCTTGCTGCTCAGGAGGCCACCAGGCCGTGAAGCTTTTCCCGGTGATATTTTTTACAATCATTCCAGGCTATTAGAAAGGGCAGCCAAGGTGAATGATGAAAAAGGGGCTGGATCCCTTACCGCGCTGCCCATCATTGAAACTCAGGCCGGGGATGTCTCTGCCTATATCCCCACAAACGTGATTTCCATTACAGATGGCCAGGTCTACCTTGAGCCTGGCCTTTTCTTTTCAGGTGTGCGGCCTGCCATCAACGTGGGCCTGTCCGTTTCCAGAGTGGGCGGGGCCGCCCAGACAAAGGCTATGAAAAAGGTGGCCGGAAGTCTCCGCCTGGATATGGCCCAGTTCCGCGAGCTGGAGGCCTTTGCACAATTCGGGAGTGATCTGGATAAGGCTACGCAGCAGCAAATCGAGCGGGGGCGTAGATTGGTTGAAGTCTTGAAACAGCCTCAGTACCAACCTGTGGCAGCCGAAAAAGAGGTGATGATACTGTTTGCGGGAGCTTTTGGCTATCTTGATGAATGGCCTGTGGAAGCTATATTTAATTATGAGACACAGATGCTTGAGTTTATGGGGAGCAGGCATTCTGATCTCTTGGGAGAGATCAAAGATAAAGAAGATATCAGTGATGAGTTGGAAGAAAAAATGAAAGCGGCCCTAGATGAATTTAAGTCTGTTTTCCAGCCAGCCACTTAATGGGGAAGCTGTCCGAGTATTAGATATTTTTTGCAAGGTCAAGGAAAGCGAAGATTTTAACGATCCCACTTAAATACAGCGGGACAGGCATCCATACATTGCGTATTTTGAGGATTGAAATCTGAGCCTGTTGACAAATCCCGCTCAGCGGGGACGTTGAGATTGCTGGAAATAGCCATTCTCGGCGAGCTTCCGAGTGCCCGAACGAAATTAAAAATAGAGAAGGATAAATGGCAACCTTAAGAGATATCCTGCGAAAAATAGGCGCTGTTAAAAAAACACAGCAAATCACAAAGGCCATGAATATGGTGGCTGCTGCCAAGCTGCGGACTACCCAGGGGAGGATGGAAAATTTCAAGCCCTATGCTGGCAAATTTGCCGAAGTACTTGGCAATCTTGCCAGCGGGATTGATCCGGAAATCCACCCATTGTTGGTTAAAAAGGAGGAAGTTTCGCGTGTTGAGCTTCTCCATTTTACTGCCGATAGGGGCCTGTGTGGGAGCTTTAACGTAAATACTGTTAATGCGGCCCAGAAATGGATCAAAGGGCAACAGGACAATGGGAGAGACTGCAGTTTGACCTTGGTTGGAAAAAAGGGAAGAGATTTTTTTAGAAAACAGGGCGCCAATATTACAGAAAGCCATATTCAGATCTATGGGAAGATTGATATTTCATTTATTAACCAGATGGCCAGGGGCTTTATCGCAAGGTATCTGAGCGATGAGATTGATGAAGTCCACATGATCTATACACGTTTTATCAGTATGGCAAAACAGGAACCCACCTTGGTCAAACTGATTCCCATTGAACCCCCTCAAAGGGAGTCAGAAACTGAAAAAACGGCCGCAGAATATTTGTGTGAGCCCAGTGCAGAGGAACTTCTTATTGAGCTTTTGCCAAAACACATAAGTGTACAGATATATAATGCCTTTCTCCAGAACGAGGTCAGTGAACATGCTGCGAGGATGTCTGCCATGGATAATGCGACCAAGAATTGCAGCGAGATAGTGGAGAATCTTACACTGACCTATAACAAGGCGCGACAGGCTGCCATTACAGCGGAATTGATGGATATTGTCGGCGGCGCCGAGGCGATCAAAAAGGCATAAATATTTAGAGGAGGTCTTGATTAGATTATGGATGAGGGCAGATTAATTCAGGTTACGGGTCCTGTTGTGGACGTTGAATTTCAGAAAGGGGCGCTTCCGGAGATTTTAAGTGCGCTGTATATCACCAATCCTACCATTGATGATACAGAAGATAACCTTGTCGTGGAAGTGGCGCAACACTTGGGGGATAATGTTGTGCGTTGCATTGCAATGGATATAACAGACGGCCTTGTGAGAGGAATGCCGGTCAAGAATACCGGTAAACCGATCCTCATGCCTGCAGGAGACCCCACGTTGGGCCGCGTTCTTAATGTGGTGGGCAGGCCGGTTGACGGGCTTGGCCCTGTGGATGCCAAGGAGTTTTTGCCCATCCATCGTCATGCTCCTTCATTTGTCGAGCAGGATACATCTGTAAAGGTCCTTGAGACCGGGATTAAGGTGATTGACCTCCTGGTGCCATTTCCCCGCGGCGGAAAAATGGGCATGTTTGGCGGCGCAGGTGTGGGTAAGACCGTGGTAATGATGGAGATGATCCATAACATTGCCATGGAACATGGCGGCATTAGCGTTTTTGCAGGCGTTGGTGAAAGAACAAGAGAAGGCAATGACCTTTATCTGGAAATGAAGGAATCGGGTGTCCTTCCAAAAGCAGTATTGATCTACGGGCAGATGACCGAGCCTCCCGGTGCAAGGGCAAGGGTGGCTCTTTCTGCGTTGACTGCGGCCGAGTATTACCGGGATGAAAAAGGCCAGGATGTGCTTCTTTTTATTGACAATATCTTTCGGTTTACACAGGCTGGCTCAGAAGTATCTGCCCTCTTGGGGCGCATCCCTTCTGCGGTGGGTTATCAACCTACACTGGGAACTGACCTGGGAGAACTCCAGGAACGGATCACCTCCACCACAAAGGGCTCTATTACTTCTGTCCAGTGTGTTTATGTGCCTGCCGATGACCTTACTGACCCGGCCCCTGCTACTACCTTTGCCCATTTGGATGGGACTGTTGTTCTTTCACGGGCACTTACCGAGCTGGGGATCTATCCTGCGGTGGATCCTTTGGATTCCACCTCTCGTATTTTGGACCCCAACTATGTGGGTGAGGATCACTATTATGCTTCAAGACAGGTTCAGCAGATTCTTCAAAAATACAAGGACCTTCAGGATATTATCGCTATTCTGGGAATGGATGAGCTCTCAGATGAGGACAAACTTACCGTAGCAAGGGCAAGAAGAATCCAGAGATTCCTGTCTCAGCCTTTCCACGTTGCCGAGACCTTTACGGGGACAAAAGGAAAGTATGTGCCTGTGGAAGAGACCGTTAAAGGGTTCAAGGAGATAATTGAGGGGAAACATGATGACTTGCCTGAGGCCGCCTTTTATATGGTCGGCGGTATAGAAGAGGCCCGGGAGAAGGCAGAGAAAATAGCTGCTGCCACTAATTAAGAGGTAATTTGATGGGAAGACTGTTTCTCGAAATTGTTACGCCTGAAAAGATTGTGGTGAGCCAGGAAGTGGATTCGGTCGTTGCGCCTGGCACTGACGGGGAGTTTGGTGTATTACCTGGGCATATCCATTTTCTAACGGGCATTGTTCCAGGGGAACTCCGATATAATGCCGGTGCTGGAAAGGAGTCCATGGCAGTAACAACAGGTTTTGCAGAGGTGTCCAACGATAAGGTTTCTATACTCGTGGATGCAGCTGAGAAGACCAGTGAAATTGACGCAGAACGGGCTCGCCAGGCAATGGAAAGGGCCAGGGAAAGGCTGAGAAAGGATAAAAGAACCGAGGATGTTGATCACCTAAGGGCTGAAGCAGCCCTAAGAAGGGCTGTCATGCGCATTCGGGTTGTTGAAAAGGCAATATAATCATACAGATTGACTGGAAATATGCTTCATAAGGCAAGTGGCTTAAAATCGCTTGCCTTTTTTATTGACCTTTTCAGGAATTGTGGATAATATTATACATAAATTTAAATAAACTAGGATGGGAGTATTATGGATATGAGCGAAGAGGTCGATCAATTTAAAATTCTTGAGGAAAAGATAGATAAACTTATTAATTACATAGCGGCATTGAAAAAAGAAAAGGAAGCCCTTGCTGAAAAAAATCAGACTCAAGAAGGGAGATTAGCAGACTTAACTGACCAACTGGAAAACTCAAGGGCAGCCACAGATGGGGTCAAGCAGAGGATTGCTGACCTTTTGGAGAAAATGGGGCAAATCGATATTTAGATCCGGGAGGGATAACCCTTGGAAAAGCCCATCAGAATTAAACTCCTTGATCATGAATATTTTATAAGGAGTGATGAGAATGAAGAGTGGGTTAAAAACATCGCTCAATATATCCATGATAAATTTGGGGAGATAAGGGAAAACACGGAAGGGCTTTCGGAAACAAAGACGGCTATATTGGCTGCCTTTGATATTGCCAGTGAGTATTTCCAACTGCTGAAAGCGCGGGACGATCTGGTTGAAAATATTGAAAGACGGGCACAGACCCTGAACTCCCACATTGATTCCATTACCATGTGAAACATCGGTTTTGTTTTTTCAGCAGGGTTCGAATTTGGCAAACGGGTTTAACCATAGAACCCATGGTTTTAATTTTAAGGAAAAATCCCCAAATCTCCAGCGCACACTTATAAGTTGCTGATGTGTCTAACAAAGGGATAGTGCATACAGAGAATAAGGATTATCGATCAAGAGGGTTTAAAAATCACTCAGTGTGAATGACATATAAGTTTCGTTAAGTTAGGACAGAGATATAAACTGTGTATGGCGAGATCAAGTTCTTAGAACAAAAAAGACCAAGAAAGGCTGGAGTTGTCCTTTTTTAGGATTCGATCAACCATTTGTTTCCTCTCTTAGCCATGATTGACCCTCCTTTAATTCTTTTCCCTAATTCTTCTTCTGTATTATTTCACCAGGAGACTGCCTGAGAATGAGATATTTTTTGCAAGATCAAGGAAGGCGAAAATTATAACCACCCCGCTTAAATACAGCGGGACAGGCATCCATACATTGAGTATTTCGAGGATTATAATTTGAGCCTGATGTCCCGCTATTAGCGGGAGGGAAAATAGCCATTCTAGGAGGACAGTCTCCCAGGCCCTGATTGTAGCGATTCTTCACTGGGGCCGTCTTATATTAAATGAGAATAGGAGCGTCACCTAATTATGACTTTAATTCATGTAATAGGGAGCGCCCTCTTAAGCCTTATTGTAGGCATACTTGCCGGGGTGTTTTTTCGCAAGAAAATCGTCGAAAGCAGAGTAGACTCCATTGAAAAATACTCTAGGAAGATTCTTGCCGATGCCCAAAAAGAAGCGAAGACAATAAGGAAAGAGGCCGCACTTCAGGCTAAGGATAGTCTCTATCAAATGAAGGTTGAGTTTGAGAAAGAGATAAAGGCAAACAGAAAGCAGTTGCTCTCCCAGGAAAAACGTCTATTCCATAAAGAGGAGAATATAGATCGAAAAGCCGAGCAACTTGAAAAGAGGGAAGTAAGAATCTCCAATAAAGAGGAAGACATTGATAAGACTGGGAAGGCATTAAGGCGGAAAGAGCAAGAGTATGAACGCCTCATTTCGGATCAAAGAAGGCAGCTGGAGAGGCTGGCGGGCATATCAAGCGAGCAGGCCAAACATCTCCTTATCGCCTCTATGGAATCGGAGGCAAAGCACGAGGCCGCAACAATGATGCGAAGGATAGAAAACGAGGCGAGGGACGACGCGGACCGTAAAGCTCAGGAGATCCTTTCTTTGGCAGTAAAAAGATATGCCGGCGATTATGTGGCTGAAAAAACTGTTTCTGTTGTTAATTTGCCTAATGAAGAAATGAAAGGGCGAATAATTGGAAGAGAGGGCAGGAATATTCGTGCTATTGAAGCGGCCACTGGAATAGATCTTATAATCGATGATACACCAGAGGCGGTAATACTATCCGGTTTTAATCCGGTTAGGCGAGAAGTGGCCAAAATTTCCCTGGAAAGATTAATAGATGACGGCAGAATTCACCCGGCCAGGATCGAGGAGATTGTTTCAAAGGTTGGTAAGGAAGTAGACGCCACCATAAAAGAGGCGGGAGAACAGGCCACGTTTGATGTGGGAGTACATGGGATCAATCAGGAACTTGTTAAGCTCATAGGTCGATTAAAGTACCGTTCAAGTTATGCACAAAATGTACTTCAGCACTCGAAGGAGGTCAGCTTTCTTTGCGGTATTATGGCTGCTGAACTGGGTTTGAATGTAAAACAGGCAAAAAGAGCTGGACTGCTCCATGACATCGGTAAGGCGGTGGACCATGAGGTGGAGGGCCCTCATGCAATCATAGGGGCGGATCTAACCAGAAAATATGGCGAATCTAAAATGGTAGTTCATGCCATTGCCGCTCATCATGAAGATATCCAACCCGAGTCAGTCCTGGCTGTTTTGGTGCAGGCGGCGGATACATTGTCCGGGGCCAGGCCTGGGGCGCGCCAGGAAATGCTGGAGTCCTATGTGAAGAGGCTGCAAGGGCTGGAGAAGATCGCCATGTCTTTTAATGGTGTCAATAAGTCTTACGCCATTCAGGCAGGGCGAGAGATCCGTATTATGGTTGAAGGGAAAACCATTAATGACGACCAGGCCTTTATCGTTTGCAAGGACATCGCAAAAAAAATTGAAAAAGAATTGAGTTATCCCGGCCAGATTAAGGTGACAGTAATCCGTGAAACCAGGGCTGTGGAGTATGCAAAATAGTTCATGGCTTTTCGACAGGGTAAGCAGGATAGACATGATTATAAACCTTAATTTCCATGCCTGCCCGCGAAACGCGGGGTAATCATGTCTAAAGGTCCTTTTAATAGGTTAATTTTTACCATAATCGAAGAGGATTCGGTTCGTGGAAAAGACCCTGTTCAACAAGAATGGGCTGCCTACTGCCTATATCACTGATGATTATAACCAGGATATTTATCTCTGGGACGGGCATGCTGTCGCCTATGTCTTTGAGAATGAACACGTATATGGAGTAAACGGGGACCATCTGGGTTGGTTTGTTCAGGAAATCGTGTTCAATAATTATGGGGAAAGGGTCGGTTTTACTTCCAGCACCTGCCCGGTAAATATTGTAAAAGAACCGAGCAAGACCAAAAAACACCCCAAGGCTGAAATTAGACCGCGCTGGAAGGCCCCGGCATTTCCAAATTTGACTTTCAATATTGCTGAGCAGGATTTGAGCGGTTTTCTGAACCAGGGACAGGCCGTGGGAATGCGGGCATAAACGTCTCGGAAATTGTATCCCGCCAAGGCGGAAAAATTATAGATATATACTAAGGCTTGGTAATCTTGCCTCATGCATGGAATAATGGAATGGTGGAATAATGGAATGTCGTAGATCCCGTCTTTAGTCCCGCTAAAGCGGGATAAATTCGTCTTCTACCGAATGGATGGGACTCGAATTTCTTATTTCTCTTATGGTTTGTCAACTTGATTTCCCCAATAAGCCATTCCGCCAATTCCCCAAAACCCATTATTTCGGTGTTCCATCATTCCAATTGGGGCGAAGCCCCTAAGTTCATTTTTTTCTTCAGTTTTTGATTTTTTAAAGTATGATGGGCATATGTCTCAAGAAAAGAAAACGGTCTATTTAGTTGACGGCACTTCGTATATCCACCGAGCCTACCATGCCATAAGGAATCTTACCAACTCAAAGGGTTTCCCTACCAACGCCTCCCTCGGCTTCACCAAAATGGTCCTGAAGCTTCTTGCAGATAAGACACCGGAATATCTTGCCATTGTTTTTGATGCCAGGGGGCCTACCTTCAGACACAAGATTTATGCCGATTATAAGGCCAACCGGCCGCCAATGCCTGACGATATGGCTGCTCAGATCCCCGTCATCAAATCCATCGTCAAAAATCTAAATATCAAGATGATAGAAAGGGAAGGATACGAAGCAGATGATATCATTGGCACCCTGGCCAGGGTGTGTGAAGAAAAGGGTTTACGTGTTGTCATGGTGACAGGGGACAAGGATTTCAGGCAAGTCATAACGCCCAATACAGTTATGTTGGATACCATGAAGGACGCGGTCACGGATTATGCATCTTTAAAGGAGACTTACGGGTTTGAACCGGAAAAGTTTATAGATGTCATGGGACTTTCCGGTGATGCTACAGATAATATCCCCGGAGTGCCTGGAGTGGGAGAAAAGACTGCGGTTGATCTTATTAGGCAGTTTGGATCATTTGGGAGTGTCTTTGAACATGTTGAGGAGATAAAGAAAAAGAAGCTGAAAGAAAATCTTCTGGAATTTCAAGAAAATGCTGTTTTGAGCAAAAAACTGGTAACTATTGATCGGTTTGTGCCTATTGATGATAATGTTGAGCAGCTCAAGGTTGGAAAACCACACGGTGAGGAATTAGCGGAAATATTTAGGGAACAGGAATTCAGGGGCCTGTGGGATCAATTTGCATCGAGAAGCGAAGGGCCAAAAAGCTACAGTTTGTGTCTTTCAAAGGAATCGTTAAGGACCTTGATCAGGCAAATAAGAGAGAAGGGCATAGTTTCCGTTGATACGGAGACCACGAGCACGAACCCCCATAAGGCCAAGCTTGTAGGTGTCTCTTTTTCCTGTGAGGAAGGAAAGGCAACATATCTGCCCCTTGCTCACCTTTATCTCGGTTCTCCATCCCAGTTAGATTGGCAGGAAATCCTTGATATGTTAAGGGATGTTCTGGAAGATAAACAGATTCTAAAAGTGGGGCAGAATATCAAATATGATGCCGAGATTTTAAAACGACATGGGGTTGCGCTCAATGGAATTCATTTTGATACCATGATTGCATCTTATGTCATCAATCCGGGTTTGCGTCAGCACAACCTGGATTATCTTGCACAGCATTATTTGAATCATAAGATGATCAGTTATCATGAGGTGGTGGGAAAAGGAAAGGATGCGTGCAATTTTTCTGAGGTGGATGTTGAAAGGGCTATGGCCTATTCCTGTGAGGATGCTGATATTACTTTAAGATTGTGCAAAATTCTTGGTGACAAACTCAAGTCTGATGGGAATGAGCCCCTTTTTTATGATTTGGAGATGAAGCTCTTGCCTGTTCTCATGGACATGGAGATGACCGGTATTAAAATTGATACCGGCTTTTTTCAAAGAATGTCCACCCGTTTTGCTGGGCAGATGAAGGAGATGGAAAGGGAGATTTTTGATGAGGCTGGCATGGAATTCAACATCAATTCCCACCAGCAGTTGGGCGAAGTGCTTTTTGAAAAGCTCCAACTCCCGGTTCAAAAAAAGACTGCCAAGACCAAGAGGTATTCAACTGACGTCAAGGTACTTAAGAAACTTTGCGCCTTTCCACATAAAATGCCCAGGCTGATACTGAGATACAGGACTATTTCAAAGCTTAAATCCACTTATCTTGATGCATTGGTAAAAATGGTCGATCCATCTACGGGAAGGATTCATACTTCCTATAACCAGACTGTTGCGGCAACCGGACGATTGAGCAGTAGTGATCCCAATCTTCAGAATATCCCCATTCGAGGGGAAGAGGGCAGGGAGATTCGAAAGGGATTTGTGGCCGAAAATGGGCACTATCTTGTATCGGCAGACTACAGCCAGGTAGAACTAAGGGTGTTTGCCCACTATTCTAAGGACCAGGCATTTATGGATGCCTTCAAGCGGGATGAGGATATTCATGCCCGTACTGCGTCTGAGATTTTGACCATGGAAAATGGGACTGTCTCTTCCGAAATGAGGCGGATTGCAAAGGCCATAAATTTTGGTATTATCTATGGTATGGGACCCCTGAAGCTCAGTGAAGAATTGGGCATTGAACTCAAGACAGCCAGGGATTATATCAGAGCTTATTATGAGAGGTACCAGGGCGTCGTTAGGTACAAGGAGAAAATGATTGATAGTGCGCGAAAACGAGGGTATGTTACGACGCTTTTCAACCGGAGACGGTATCTGCCAGATATCCAGCACGGTAACAACAGGATTCGTTCTGAGGCAGAACGTATGGCCATAAATACTCCCATTCAGGGTACGGCAGCGGATCTGATCAAAAAAGCCATGATTAATATCCACCGGCGGTTAAGCCAGGATGGTCTCAGGACCAGGATGCTCCTTCAGGTTCATGATGAACTTGTCTTTGAGGTCCCGGAGCAAGAATTGGATGTTGTAATGCCCATGGTCAGGAAAGAGATGGAAGGGATTTATCCTCTAAGGGTGCCGCTGAAGGTTGATATCAATAAGGGAAGGAATTGGGATGAAGCGCATTGAAGTGATTGAAGTGACTAAAGCCTCTCACAAATTCTATATGCCAGGTCTGGGCCGGGGTGAACTAAAGTGCCTAAAGTTTATGGGAAATTGAGGGGTTGACTTATGGGATAGCATTACATAGCTTCTCAACGTCACTCTATAAGAGTTCGGGAGGAACCAATTATTTGAGCAATGAAAAATATAGAAATTAAAAGAAAAAAATGGCCTGAAAATTCAGGTGAGTTATATGCAGGCATTGATGCCGGTTCTATCAGCGTTAATTGTATAGTGATCAGCGATAAGAGGGAGATCGTTTATGAATTCCCATATAACCGTCATTTTGGCAAAGTTGAAGAACTTGTGTCGTCAGTTATTCAGAGCCTTTATGGGGAGTTCGGTGAAGAAAGGGTTCGGTCTATTTCTTTTACTGGCAGCTATGGGGGAAATCTCAGTGAAAAATTCGGGGTATTTTATGAATTTGAAACCATCAGCCAGGTCCTGGGAGCGCTTTTTATAAAGCCGGACGTCAAGACAATCATCAGTATGGGGGGGCAAGACACGGCCTTGCTGCAGATCAAACATTCTCAGGAAGACTGGGAACTGGAATACTTCAATACCAATGGCCCATGCGCATCCGGTACAGGATCTTTCATTGATCAGCAGGCCCAGAGGTTGGCTACTTCCATTTATGGCGGAAAAACAGATACATCCCGGGATCACATCGATATGATATTGGCTGATTTTATTAAACTTGGCCTGAAGAGCGAGAAGCCTGCTAATGTGGCGTGCCGCTGCACCGTATTTACCAAGTCAGATATGATACATCTCCAGAATAAGGGAGAAAAACTTGAGGATATTATTCACGGCCTTCATGTGGGAAACGCAAGGAACTACATGAGCACTATAGTCGGCAGCCGGACACTTGAGGAGCCGATTGTCTTCATAGGGGGGCTGTCTTTAAACGAACTCCAGGTGAAGGCATTTAAGAATTATTCCCCGCAATTGGTCGTCCCGCCTTGTAATACCTCGATAGGTGCATTGGGGGTTGCGCTTCAAGCCCTTGATTCAGTTAGAGAAGACCGGGTGAACCCGGAAATGCTTAAAGCCACAGGATCTTTTTGCCATGTTTCGGTCCCAGTCGCTTCAAGGCTGTCCTTGAAGCAAACGGCATTTCCTGAGACCAACGAGATCCACTTAAAGGCCTTAAACAAAGAAAATCGAGTGTATATCGGTATTGACATAGGCTCAACCACCACCAAGTACGCCGTGATCAACAAAGCCCGCGAGATTATCCATAAGAGCTATGTGCCCACCCAGGGCAAGCCCATCGAGGTCACTCAAATACTTTTGAAGACCATTCGTGATGAGCTGGGTAAGAAAAGTCAAATTGCGGGCATGGCCACCACCGGTTCAGGCAGGAACGTGGTTGGGGACTTCCTCAATGTGGATCTGATAATTGATGAAATTACAGCCCATGCAAGGGGTGCGGTGGAGATAGATCCGGAGGTGGATACTATTTTTGAGATCGGTGGTCAGGACTCTAAATACATTTCCATTGCCAATACCTATCCGCTCGATTTTGATATGAACAAGGTGTGTGCTGCGGGTACCGGGAGTTTTCTGCACGAACTGGCCAATAAATACGGGATCAATATCGTGGATGAGTTTCAGAAAATCGCACTTTCATCGGAGGCGCCAGTTAAACTCGCTGAAAGATGTACCGTTTTTATGGAGTCGGACCTGGTTTCCTATCAGCAGAAAGGAGTCTCCCAAAAAGACCTCATTGCGGGATTGTGCTATGCAATCGTACACAATTACCTGAATCGTGTAGTGGGAAAAAGAAAGATAGGTGAAAAGGTCATGTTTTTGGGGGGGCCCTCCTTGAATAAAGGTGTAGTTGCTGCCTTTGAGGATGTCCTCGGAAGGGGTCTCGTGGTCCCCCGGCATAGAGAGGTCTTAGGGGCCTATGGCGCGGCTATAAGTGTTCAGGAGAAAATGGTTCAGGAGAATAAAAACGACAGTACATTCAGGGGACTGGATAGTGCTATAAACGACCGCATGAACTATAAAGAAAAGATATGCCATGCAGACCCTCAATGCCACAACCAGTGCAAACTAAAGATATATGATTTTGATGGTCGTCGTAGTATCTGGGGCGGAGAGTGCGGTCGTTATGAAGTGGCAAAAATAAGGGGTACAAAAAAGGAAAATTTTTTCGCATTAAGGCAGAAAATATGGCAGCCATACATGGACGGGGTTTATGAGGAATTACGAGGCGAACCCCTGATGGAGGTGGACAACCGGCCAACAATTGGGATGCAGAGGGCACTCTATGGTCTTCAGACAGATATTTTGTGGGCCCATTTTTTTGATCAACTCGGGTTCCGGCTTGTCCTGACCCCGCCAACTAACTCTAAAATATCCAAAGTGGGCATTGAAAAAATGGTGGCTGAAACTTGCTATCCTGTGAAGGTCTCTCATGGCCACATCGCCGAATTGATAGGCAATACAAGGTACCTTTTTATACCCACCATGATCAATATGCCCACGCCTGAGCCATCGGAAACCGGGTTTTACTGCCCCATGATTCAGAGCAATTCTTATATGGTGCGTGTGGCTCTTGGCATAGACCAAAAGTCTATTTTGAGTCCGATTATCCACATGAAGTATGACACGGATACCCTTGCCCTGGAGATTTCAGAACAGATTCAAAAAAAATTGCATGTGAGCAAGTCTGAGATAAAAAGAGCGATTTATTATGCCCTTGATATGAATAGTCAGTTTAACGTGGAGCTTTGGCGTAAAGGCCAGGAGATACTTGATGGTCAAAGCCTTGATGAACCGATTGTGGTGGTGACAGGTCGCCCATATAATCTCTATGATGAAAGGTTAAACTTGAGACTGGGGCAGAACTTATCCAAGATCGGGGTTAGTGCATTACCAATGGATTTTATTGACGTATCCTCTGTTGACCTGTCAGATTTTCCGTCCATGTACTGGGGCCTTGGTGCCCAGATATTGAGGACTGCAAAAGTTATAGAAAGACATCATAACTATTTTGGGCTCCACCTGACCAATTTTAGCTGTGGTGCTGACTCTTTTCTAGAGCATTTTTACAAACATATAATGGGGGA